>CAZRXJ010000185.1:0-5278 GCA_964604025.1 uncultured Saprospiraceae bacterium
ATAACGGACGAGTTATATACTCCAGTAAAGGGCACCGCACCTTTATTAAGTTCTTTAGCAGCTTTTTGATCATCTGCTTTCCACGTCAATGGATTGACACAGATCATGGCAGTATTCCAGCCTTCCTGATCAGGATACAACTCTGAAAAAGTAGCCCAGTGGATAAGACAATTGGTCTTATCTGGTTCATCACATATTGCAATGTTTTCTAATTCAGCAACAGCCTCATGAGTGATGGTTGACATACCAATCGTATAGGCGACTATCATTTTTTGTGCTAATTCAGAAGCGTCCACTTTTTCTTTTAAAAGTCTGATCGCATGATAGGTGCCCTGACTATGACTTGCTATCACAAAAGGTTGATCCTGATTATAGTTGTCAATAAAATAATCAAATGCTTGTGCTACATCCTGATATGCAAGATCTAATGCGGACTTACCATTGAGTCCATCGGTATCTAAAAATGAAAAAATAGATGCCTCTCGATATCGAGGCGCATATACATTGCAATCACTAAATGCACTTGCTTGATTAGCCAACATGTGCATAGTGTTCTCTTCTGTTGCAGAGTTTATATCCATCGGCGAGTTCCAATGTGCTCCCCTGAGATAACCAGTAGGATGGATGTAAAACACATTGACCTCCTTCATACTTTCTTCTGCTTGCACTCCTTCTGGCCGCAGATCTGAAGGATCTTCAATATCGGGATGTGCTGCCCATGAAGTCATCTGTGTGTAGTCCGGAGCATCAACTCGACTATCTTCTTCAAAACTCTGACCAGGCATTACGGCCCATATCATTATCTTTTGTGGCCCTATGGCAAATACTGTAATTGTTGAAATTACTACAAGAGCTATGATTACATAAGTGGCTTTTCTCATCGACTTGATTTTCTGTTATGGACTAAAGAAAGGTAAGTAACATTACTTTCTCTTCAAAAGCAATATGTCGGATGTAATTTAATTAGCACATTATGGTCGGTTAACAAATGAGATATTAATTACTAATCTGTATTTGTTTCCTTTTATTTTGAATACTATTCTATCGTTACCTACTATTTTTCAAGTTCCAAATAAGTTATAACCTCTAATCTTTCGGCAATTCGATATCCTCGCCCCAGATATACTTAGCCATCCATATCCAATTGTGCCAAGTAGCAGCCAATCTTTCTTTTGGCTTTGAGATGCCATGTCCAAAACCCTTATAGATGATGAGTTCAGTATCTACACCAACATCCTGTAATCCTTGATAGAGCTCATATGCATTAGCAATGGGCACCCGTCTATCAAATTCTCCATGCTGAATCAAAGTAGGCGTTGAAGCTTTGTTAATATTGGTCATAGGAGAAGTCTTCTCGTATATCTCTTTGTCAGACCACGGCGTTGCTTTTAGGTATTGTCTCGTGAATGGATGTATGTCAGTATTGACATAATAAGTCATCCAATTAGATATACCCGCACCAACAGATATCGCTTTAAATTTGTTAGAATTAGTAGTTAAAAAAGCTGAGATATATCCTCCTTGACTCCATCCCATAGACGCTACTTTATCGCCATCTATGATTCCAGATTTTTCTAAATGTTCTACACCGCTTAGTACATCCCAAGCATCCCCTACACCTAGATTCTTAACATTAAGTGACCTAAAGGCTTCACCATAACCAGCAGAGCCTCTGTAGTTTGGTCTAAGGATTAGAGCACCTTTATTGAGCCATTGGACCATCGGATAGACATATGATGGCGTTGGACTTGGAGTGGAGATTCCTGTGGGCCCACCATGAATGATTACCATTAATGGATACTTTTTAGAGGGATCATAATCTTGTGGTTTGTGCAAGATGCCTTCGATTAAAGCGCCATCAGTACTTGTCCATGATATGACTTCACTTTTAGCCGTAGCCCAATTTTCAATTTGATCAGTCTGTGCAGTGATTTTGTTAAGTCGGATATCACTTAACTTTGTCCTATAGATCTCTGTTAGGTCATCATCGCCTGTACCGCTGACGACCATGTCTATTCCATTCTTGGAGATACTATAATCGAAGACTCGCTCTAAGGAAATAGGAAGCACCTTTGATGCACCTCCATTGACGTCGATTTTCACTAATTCTCTTTTGGTCTTCTTCAGTACGGTAGCGAAGATCCCTGCGGATGTCCACGTAACATTGGATATGTCCTCATCTATATCTGCTCCTAATGTTTTCACATTAGATCCATCAATATCGATAGACAGAAGATGTCCATTGGCATAATAATTAGAAGTGCGGTTATCAAGACTTGATTGATATAGAATCTTCGAGCCATCTGGTGACCAGTCTATGATACCATCATAACTTGCATTAGCGACAAGTGAAGTCAATGCCTTTGTTTCCAAATTATAAATTGAAATATCGGCATCAAAAAAACTATTGATGAGAGGATTGGGTTGATGCTCTATTGCCAACATTTTTCCATTAGGAGCATACTTGTAATTGTTTATTGTAAAGTCTACACTATCCAGCAACATGGTTGGCATTAATGAAGCTTGAAAAGTAGAATCATCTTTTTGAACTGGTAATTGAAATAAATTGAGATGCTCTGGTTTAAAGTCCAATACCCATAGTTGACTTTTCTTATACTCTTTATCTTCGGTACTAAAAGAACCATATTTCTCTTTGCGTTGATCATCTTTTTTTGATTGATCTTCAGATTGTAAAAAAGCTATTTGATTTCCATCAGGAGACCACTTGTGGTTGTTGACGCCTTTGTCAGTATCAGTCACCTGAAATGCGGCTCCTCCAACCGTACGCATAACATGTATCTGCGTTTTATCGTCCACAGTGGTTATAAATGATATCCACATTCCGTCAGGAGACCATTGGTGATCATAAGAGCTACTGGACAGATTATTGGTTAATTGATAGACTTCTGGTTCATCTTTTTTCGAGATCCATATCTCGCGGTCATACCTATTGTTGTCCCAATCTGTTGTAGCTAATTGAAAAAGAACATGTTTCCCATCTGGAGAGATCTCTGGATTAGAGACTGATCTAAGTGATAAGACCTCTTCAAATGAAGGATTATCTTGCGCCTGTGATGATGCGGCTAATAATAAGAAGGCCATTGAACATACGGTGTATAGTGATTGCATGATTCATTACATTGATTATGCTCAATATACAAAATAGGCCAACTACACTCCGTCACTTATTGAGCACTCTTAGATAACGGTGTTTCATAAGCGTTAGGGTCCATATCTGCTATCCACTCCGAGATAAGTGAGACGCCTTCATCATGTACTAACCTTCGGCCGACTTCAGGCATCATAGCACCAGGATTGTCAGAGTTCATTCTATAGATCATTATAGATTCTTCAGGATTACCAGGTACTATAGAATATGTATATCCGCCAGTCCCTGCGCCTGCTGATACCGTCGGTTTATATATACCTAAACTGAGATCTATAGCAGCGTCAACCTGCAATGTGAGACCTGAAGTATTAGCGGCGCCATCAGGATTATGACAATGTCCACAGTTGATGTCAAGGTATGCCATCGATCTTTCATGGATATTATAAAGTTCTGTATTGGTCCAATCAGCTACTCTGGGCGCTTCAATATTATTGTCAAGCCCTTTTAGGTATCCTACTTGTTTCCATTTTTCTAATTGATTGATGGTTCCTTCGACATAGGTGAAGTCTTTATTCAAGTTTCTCGCTTTGGGTCCTATCGGCAATTGTTTGTCCTTGTAGGAGTGGCAACTTTTGCACTGATTTTTATTAGGAATGATGTAAGCGACTTCCTTTTGCTCTCCCTCTTTATCTATCCAAGTCACATCCTTTATGTCACCTACCAATTCATAGTGCGCATCTGTCTGTTCGTCATTCCATATATATCCATAGGCATCCCATTCTTCACCACGATTGACTAACAATCTTGTCTCCATGATGCGTCGGCCTTTGGATAGATCACGTTCGTCATGATTATAAAAGAAGTTTTTAATTAAGACTGATCCTTTCGGAAAATCCAATACATGATCTGTGTCATAACTTGCACTGGTCCCTTCTGGCATCCATACAAATCTTGCTTTGTGTGCATAATCCGAGAATAGTGGTGTAATTAGATCATATGGAATCACTTTGTCTTGTGGCGTTAAGTCAGATAGTTCTCCTATAAAGAAATTATAATCAGACAATCGCTCGTATGGCTCTGACGGTACAATAATTCCTTTATGTCCAGTAGAGCATTGTGACAATATTATAATAGCACTGAAACTCGCAAATACAATTAGTTTATTCATACATCTTTTGAGTGAATAGAATATTCTAATTTTAATTGCTTGCTATCCAGGCATCATGTTCTTTTGTATCAAATATGGGAAGACTACAGTCAAATATTGAAATGTCAAATTCTAGATTGTTGATCATCTCAGCTGGGTCCATACTTTTGCCAGCATTAAGAACAACAAAGGACACATCTCCATTGTCCGTGATACAATATGATGTAGGTTGACCATTGGGTCCTTCAGTACCAGGCTTGTATATACCATCGACTATTATATCGTACTTCTTATCTTGAAGGACGGCTGTTATCAGTTTACCAAAATCAGTCGATACATCGGTTGGGCCCGTTCCATTTACTATTTCATTATCATGGATGTGTATATTAGTAGAGTAAGGATCAAACTCTTCAGATTTGAATGGGATACCAGTCAGTAACCAACTATTGACTGCTATTCCTAAAGTATTGTGACCTTTGATGATATTGTCATGTATATCAATGTTAGAATGTGACATCACGAACATACCTGTACCTGGAGGAATCGTACTAACTACCATTCCTTTAGGAGCAAAGTTTTCACCGTTGTTGTCTTCCATCAAGTTGTCATAGAACTTTATTCTATCTCCATTAGCCTGCGGTAGATCTGGCATGTCAAATATCATCATGCCTCCAGTGTTACCACGAGCAATATTTTTATAAACTTCCCCATTGATGGTATTTTCAATTTCCAATCCTGCTACATTATTATGCACATAATTATTTCTAACAACAACATTGGTAGATTGCCCAACATATATTCCGGCATCCATGGCAAATGAGGCTTCGCATTCTTCCATTAGTACATTGGTGCTGCTCACGGGATATAGTCCGTAAGCTCCATTAGTGGCTAACTTACCAGTAGTCCAAGTGGTTTCAAGATCTCTCATGATTACGTCGGTACATCCTTGAACTTTGATGGCATCACCCTTGGAGTCAGCAACTGTGAAGCCTTCTAATGTGAGTCCTTTGACATTTTTAATC
>CAZRXJ010000186.1:0-5275 GCA_964604025.1 uncultured Saprospiraceae bacterium
TATCTGATGGATCTTCACAATTAGAATTAGTGGGCGCCAATGTATTTGTATCCCGAGTAAATATCGGAGGGTCAACAAATGAAAATGGTAATTATAATTTGCAAATACCTATTGGGACTTATAAGATAAGGATATCATATATAGGATATCAGACACAAGAATATATACTTGATATAACTGGTGGCGGAACGTTAGATTTTAAATTAGAACCTACCCTGGGTAGATTGGAAGAGGTAGTGATCACAGCTGCTGACCCAAAACAAAATCTTGAATCAGTCCGAATGGGTGTATCAAGACTGTCTGTAGCAGCGATAGAAGCTTTGCCGCCTTTTATCGGAGAGACGGATATATTGAAGTCATTGGTGTTATTGCCAGGTGTCATATCGGTAGGTGAAGCTTCATCTGGAGTTAATGTACGTGGAGGAGGAGCGGATGAAAACCTATTGTTACTAGGTGGGGCTCCGATTTATAATCCTTCTCATTTATTTGGTTTCTTTTCAGCTTTTAATTCTGACTTAATTAATAATGTAACTATTTACAAAGGTGGTATACCTTCCAAGTATGGAGGAAGAGCTTCTTCTATTATAAGTATGGACTATAAGACAGGAGATTTTAACAATTGGTCGGGAAGTGCTGCACTGGGCACAATTGCATCAAAATTTACAGCAGGTGGCCCGGTAATTAAAGAAAAACTTTCTGTACTTGTAGGGGGAAGAGTGTCATATGCCAACTGGATATTGGGTAGCTTAAGTTCGCCGGATCTCAATAATAGTGCAACTGATTTTTATGACCTCAATTTTCTTTCAACTTACAGGATATCTGACAAAAGTAGAGTAGAAGTAGGTCTATACAATAGTAAGGATAACTTCAACCTATTGGGTGAGAACGAGTTTGGTTGGGAGAATAGATTAGGAACACTCAATTGGAATTATGCACCAAGTCCAAAGCTGTTTATAAAAGCTGGCCTTGCCGTTAGCCTTTATGACTTTTCTGTTAAAGACCTTTCACTTACTGGTAACTTTAATTATTCTTCAGGGATTAACGATAAGTCTGCCAATCTTCAATTAGATTATTATCTGAGCCCAGAGAATAGCATTACCGTTGGGGCATTCGTAAAGTCAATAACAATTGACCCGGGAGATATAGCCCCATTAGACGAAAATTCTGATATTAATATAGAATCTATAGAAAAGGAACAAGGTAGAAATCTTGACTTTTTTTTACAACATGATATCACTCTTGGTAAACTTGCTCTTTCATATGGTGCGCGATACTCTACTTTTAAAAACATCGGCCCAGGTACATATAATACTTATGACCCCTTTCTAATTAGAGATTTGGTCAATGTAACATCAACAATTGATGTGCCAGATGGTGGGACTGTAGCATCTTATAGTAATATCGAACCCAGGTTATCAATGAGATATCTAATCGGTGAAAGAAACTCTTTGAAATTAGGCTATAATCGAATGGCACAATATCTTGGATTGATCTCCAATACCACTTCTATTGCTCCTACTGATATATGGAAGCTGTCGGACTTTCATATTGAGCCATTGCTTGCAGATCAATTCTCTATAGGATATTTTTTAAACTTTGGGAATGAACGCTTCGAAGGCTCAAATTATGAAGCGTCTTTAGAAGTATACTATAAGTCTTTTGACAACATAACAGAATATAAGGATGGGGCATCGCTTATACTTAATGAAAATATTGAAACAGAGTTGTTAAGTGGAATAGGAAGAGCTTATGGGGCGGAAGTGTTAATTAAAAAGACGGACGGAGCACTTACGGGATGGTTGAGTTATACGTTTAGCCGAAGCTTGAGAAAGGTAGTAGGATTTTTTGAAGAAGAGACCATTAACGCAGGAGCTTGGTATCCTTCTAATTTTGATAAACCTCATGACTTAACGGCGGTTGTAGAATATGAAGTAGGACCTAAACTGCAATTATCATCCGTATTCACTTACAGTGTGGGTAGGCCTGTTTCTTATCCTGTAGCCAAGTTTAATTATCAAGGACAGAATATAGCCTTTTATGATATTCGCAATGACAATCGAGTGCCAGATTACCATAGATTGGACTTTGCTATGACTTTCAATCTTGGTGTTGATTCGAAGTGGCTGAATGGTGATTGGATACTATCAGTCTATAATGTTTATGGTAGGAGAAATGCGTTTTCAGTTTTCTTTGATGATCTCGTCGGTCAACCACCTCAAGCATTCCGTTTGTCAACGTTGGGGATACCTTTTCCGTCACTTAGTTATAAATTGAAATTTTAAATGGTGAGAATTCTAAGTTTTTTAATGTTCTTCCTATTTATCGGTTGTATTGATGAATTGAATATTACTACTGAACGGGTGTTGCGTGTCCTTGTAGTAGAAGGTAATATCACTACACAACCTGGTCCTCACTTTATACGCCTCTCCAAGAGTGCGAAATTTGGATCCATATTTGAGGATTTTTCTAAAAAGGTCAATGGCGCGTTAGTTAGAATTAGAGATGAAAAAGGAAACCAAGTTATCCTTGAAGAAGTTGAATCTGGAGTATATGCGACACCATCTTTCTTCAGTGCCAATGTTGGGTCAGAGTATACGCTGATTGTAGAATCCAATGAAGAACAATATATATCCATACCAGAAAAAGTGCAAGCAGTACCACCTATTGAATCTATTAGGTTGCAATCGAAAAGACTTCCTTCTAGTTCAGAAACAGTTTTTGATATTGGCGTAGAAGTTTTTGTTGACTTCACAGATCCAGGTGATGAGCAAAATTTTTATTTACTTAAAAATAGCGGAACATATGTGGTAGAGACCAATCCTGAACTCTTCACTATGGCTACCCTGAATGGTAATGTATCTGCTCCAAAGGACTGTTGCAACAGGTGTTGGATCAATGAAGAATCTGGAGACCCTGAAGTAAGGATCACCTCTGATGATAGATTTGATGGCAATCAAACCAGTCAACTTGGAGCATTTATAGTTGATGATGGCAAAAGATATACCGACAAATATCTTGTAAGAGTAGAACAACATTCATTGACAAAAGAGGCTTTTAGATTTTTTGAAGTTTTAGAAAGTCAACTATCTATAAGTGGCGACTTGTTTGATCCACCACCAGCTACACTTCGTGGTAACATCATCAATGTGATAGAACCTTCGAGTCCTGTTATAGGCTACTTCTACGCTTCAGATGTAAGTATAGATTCGATATTTCTTGATGGTACCTTAGTAACAGGTTCTACCGCTAGCTTTAGGTTGGATGACGATTGTAGAGTGTTAGCTAACTCTTCAACGCAAAGACCATCCTTTTGGTAACTACCCAAAGTTAGAATCTGAGTTATCAAGCGAGTCAGAGATATCTTAGAAAGATGTAATCTCCTTTCTACTTTACAGATATAGCGACGAGCTTATCAGTACCAAGGTGTTTATCCTCTTTATGTGTATACCATTTTCTTTCTGCTGGTATCCTGAGCGATTGAAAGTTGACTGAATCTGAAAGAAGGATATATTCTCCATCGTTAGCGGATTCATCATGATAAAATCTATAGCCTTCCATGGCATATGATTCAGGATTAAAATATACATACCATATATCTCCTCCAACAGAAGGCTCATATGTTACTTTGAGTTCGATACAAGTTTTACCAAAGAAATCTACGACATTATAATCATTGGCGATGATGGTCCCCGGATCTTCTAATGTTATTGGTAACAGCCACAGGTAGCGATAATAGTTTTTCATAAATGTTACGCGCTCCCCTGTAAGTCTATGTTTGTCTTTATCTTCTTTTGAGATTTTACGTTTGCCGTTTAATTTGAACTTAGCCTTTCCTTTTTTCAATTCCATTATCTTCATATCTGCCGCTGAGGAAGTAGTGATTTTGGCATACTCTTTAGCTTCATCGAGTTGCACTTCTGTATTGCGATCACTTCCATTGGGCCTCATTTCAACTAATTGCATAGTGATCTTTCCAGACTTTAATAAACCATTGGGATCATGATACTGGATGCTCTTTTGTATAATATCCAATGGATCACTTTGTGAAGATCCAAGATTGGCTATTATTGATAATATGATCGCAGCCCAAATTTTTTTATACATTGAAGTAAGTTGAAGATTTAGAAAGATGAATGATAAAGATATACAATACTTGATAGACCATGGACTTGAAGATAATAGGGTTAGGTTATCTGTAATTAGCAATTTAGGAGATGTCGAACTATTGAAAGACATAGCATTCTCAGAACCTGACTTGCTTTTATATTCGCCTTCAGATATCTCGTCCGCAAGCTTATTTGACAATTACTTTCGCAAGGCAATAGAAGGATTAGAAAAGGGTCTGATCATTCCATTTATAATATTTGACAAGTCTACTCAGAGTTATGCAGGAACAACCCGATATGGTAACATCTCACATGTCAATAAGCGATTAGAGATAGGGTGGACATGGATCGGAAAAGCATTTCAACGTACTGGTTTGAACAGACACAACAAGCTACTCATGCTAAGCTATGCATTTGATCAGTTAGCGTATGAACGTGTTGAGCTCAAAGCAGATGGACAAAACGTACAATCCAGACGAGCAATGGAAGGCATAGGTGCTCAGTATGAAGGAACACTTAGAAGCCATACAGTGATGAGTGATGGACGTAGAAGAGATACGGTATATTATAGCATCCTAAAATCAGAATGGCCTCAAACAAAACAAAACTTAGAAAATAAGATTAGAGACTTGTAGCATCTAATATGTCGGCATACTTGTATCAATTTCCTTTGCCCAAGCGAGATACCCACCTTTAAGGTTATACATATTGTATGCTCCTTGTTGTTGTAAGACACCTAGAGCGGCACCCGATCTTTGACCACTACGGCACATCAATACTACTTCTTTATCACTCGATACTTCGTCAGCACGTGATATAATGTCTCCAAGTGGAATCAACTCACCACCTAAGTTGGCAAAGTCATATTCGTGTTGTTCTCGTACATCGACTAACTGAAAGTCTTTGCCTTCATCTTTCCACTGCTTGAGTTGTTGTACTGTTATCTCTTTCATGTTGTGACTATTATCTGTTGTGATTGGTTCAACACCACAAAAGTCCTGATAGTTTATCAAATGAGTAACTTCTATTTGACTTTTATTTTGAAGCTTTATAATTCGCGACTTAGAAGTAAGAGCATCATATAGGAGCAGTCTACCTGCTAATGGTTCTCCGATACCTGCTGCAAGTTTGATTGCCTCTAGGGCTTGTTGTGTTCCTATGATGCCTGC
>CAZRXJ010000187.1:0-5267 GCA_964604025.1 uncultured Saprospiraceae bacterium
ATAGTTTATCTCCAAGTCAGTTCTATCAAAAGCTAGCTGATAGACATAGTACTAATCAGGGTGATCAACAATACTTGGATTATGTATTTAGATCTATGGGATATAGCAATGGATTTGCAGGAGCGAGTGCTGGATTGTTCTCTAACGTTACTTTAGATAGAGGACAGAAGGGTCTTCTTGGGTTAGGTGAACAACACCATTACGAATATTCAGCGCTGAATACAAACGATAGAGACAGACAAGCCTTTAAGATCAAAGCGGCCAATGGTTGCGATGTTCACTTTATGAAGACTTGTGGTAACTACATGTTCTTCTGTGATTAGAATATTATAATTACAGTCTAATTGAAATTATAAAGGGTCTTGACTATATCGTCAAGACCCTTTTCTGATTAAAAAAAGCCTTTTATTTTTGATGGATGAATACTAAGACGTAGTCTATTATATATAGACAAAAGAAATTGTACTATTCGGAAAATTTTATTTGCGTTAAGCGATCTGACCGATCCACTTGAACTCATACTGCTTCTCTGGGATCTTTACTCGCTCAGATATACGTTGTAATCGATCGGGTAGGGCCATCACGTAATCTCTAGCTTTATTGCCGATCTCTGAGAGTCCTGTTACATTGCCAATATCCCATTGATCAATAAGCGATCTTAAGATATCTATGTAATCATGTGTCGTATAGACATTGATGCGTTGAGCTGCATCAGAAAAGTGGTCAAATAGATCACCCAAAGTATTACCTGTTTGCTTCATGAGATGAGCGGGCATAACAATCTTCTTTCGCATCATATCTTCAAACGCTGCCATCATTTGATCTGCATCAATTTCCATAATGCGATTAACAAAATTAATATAGGCACTTGCATGTCTTGCTTCATCTGCAGCTATGAACGCACACATCTTGGCGAGTTGAGGATTATTGGCTTTTCTTGCTAATTCTGCAACTCTTCTATGCGAGATGTTAGTTGCTAATTCTTGAAAACTTGTATAGATGAAGTTTTTATATGGGTCAGTACCAGTTCCAATGTCAAAACCATCACTAATCAGATATTGAGTTGATTTCTCCATCTCTCTCATATTAACTCGGCCACAGAGGTACAGATATTTGTTTAAGAGATCGCCATGTCTATTCTCTTCTGCGGTCCATGATCTTACCCATTGGGACCAACCATTGCGACCATCATTGTCTATGCCCTCTACACTCATCAACCAGGCTTCGTACGTTGGCAATGCTTCTTCGGTTATGGTATCTCCAATCAAGACAGCCAATAGATCATAGCTCATCTCTTTGGCTTGACCTTGGATCTCTCTCACTTTATCAAAAAAGTCATCATCTCTAGAGTCAGGTAAAAAGTCGGAAGGCTGCCAATTGGTTTCGATTGGCTTCAAATATTTTTCAAGTATATCATCCATTGATTTTTCAATGGTCTGCATGACCTCAAGTCGTATATTAGTTAACTTCATTAAGTGGGAATGTCAATTTATTCTGAAGATTCTATGACGTTAAGATATGTTAATATGTGTGAAAGACTCATGCTTTGGAGTGAATAGTCCTTGAGCTATGACAGTAGGAAGACTAATCTACTCTTCTTAATTCTTTTGACTAAGGGATTCAGTAATCTATTTTATTCTCTTTTTGCTTGCTTTAGCCAAAGGATTAAAGTCAATACAAAGTTGTATCCAATTGGCTAGCTGTTCATCCAAATCAAACCCATCTGGTGTGACAAAAACATATCCTTTCATAGGCCTGCCTGTAAAATCCATAGGATGACTGCCTTCGAGGAGCATAGCTTCTTCATATGCATCTTGACCTATCCTAGCCATTAATAAATCGGTATCCTTTTTTTTATCAAAATGAATGCCGCAGAACATTTTATTGTCGACCATAAAACAAAGACCGGCGAACATTCTTTTCTCTGAAAATGAGATTTTTTTAGACCTCAATATTTGCCTGATTCTATCAGCCAGATGTTCGTCATAAGCCATGAAGTATGTATTTGTTTGTACTGTTATTCTCTAACAAACTTAGATAGTATCCATTTTCATTCTTGGCTCGGGCGTCGCATCTTGACCTACAAAGACCTCTTGCTGGTATTTATAATGTGCTGCCATTGCTATCATGCCTGCATTGTCAGTGCAATACTGTATGGCTGGTATGTATGTCTGCCAACCATGTATGTCTGCATGCTTTAAAAGGGAAGCTCTTAAGGCACTGTTAGCAGACACACCTCCTGCTATACCGATGTGATGGATATGTTCTTGTTTACTTGCCTTTATCAACTTGTCCATGAGTATCTCCACGATAGTCTTCTGGACGGATGCACATAAGTCGTTGAGGTTATTTGTGATAAAATGTTTGTCCTTCTTTAGCTCATCTCTTAGAAAATATAAAACGGATGTCTTTAGTCCACTAAAACTAAATCCGAGACCATCTATTCTAGGTTTGTTGAAAGTAAAAACAGGCTTCCCTTGGGATGCCAATCGATCTATGATAGGCCCAGCGGGATAATCTAAGCCCATATACTTGCCGATCTTATCAAATGCCTCTCCCGCTGCATCATCTCTTGTCGTTCCTAAAACTTTCATTTGGTGGACACTTTCTACTCTTACAATCTGTGTATGTCCACCTGATACAGTAAGACATAAAAAAGGAAAAGAAGGTCTGGGGTCCTCTACAAAGTGAGCCAATACATGAGCTTCCATATGATTAACGGCTATCAAAGGCTTGTCGAGACTAAGTGCTAACCCTTTGGCAAAGGAGCATCCGACTATCAAACTGCCCAATAATCCTGGCCCTTGTGTAAATGCGACAGCAGAAAGATTAGCTTTAGACACACCAGCTTCCTTGATTGCTGCATCTATAACAGGGACGATCTGTAAATGATGTTGCCTGGAGGCCAGCTCGGGTACAACACCACCGTATTTCTGATGGACTACTTGATTGGCGATGATATTGCTTAATACGCTTCCATTCTTGATGATAGCTGCTGAAGTATCATCACAGGAAGATTCAATAGCCAAAATAATTACCGAATTGTCTGAATCAGCCATCTTTTTAAATGTAATGAGATGGTATATTTTTAAAAAATAGTATTATTGTGGAGATCATCCTGTCCACAAAGGTAGGGTGTTTCAGATGATAAGACATCTGATTATTGACTTAATCATCCAGTTATTTTAAACCAATAGTCACTTATCGATTTACGAAAGTGACTTAAAACATGAGATTGAATGAAGTACGTGATCAACTTGCTTATAGTAGGCGCCGTAGTGCTTTTGGCATATATGCTATATAGTGGTATCAATGACCCCATTAAGTTTAGGACTGAGTTAGATAGACGTAAGGTTGTTGTTACTGATAAACTTCAGAACATACGTACTGCGCAAGAATTATATCGAGAGATCAAGGGAGAATTTGCTCCTTCATTTGAGCAATTAGCAAGTGTTCTTAAGACTGATAGCATACCATTTCGTCAGTTGATAGCAGATCCAACGGATCCAGAAAATCCTGACAAATTTCTTGTCAATATCATCAACTACAGTGCTTTAGATTCAATAAGAGCGATGGGCATCAATCTGGATGAACTGTCTTATGTACCATTTACTAATAAAGGGTCGAAGTTTGAGATACAGGCCGATACGATGACATATCAGTCGACATTGGTACCTGTGGTAGAAGTTATGACCAAATGGGGCACTTTTATGGGAGAATATAACGATCCTAAATTTAGCATGTTCCAAAAAGACTATAGTCCGATGGCTAGAATAGGTTTTGGTAGTATGTCCTCACCAAACCTTGAAGGTAATTGGAAATAAAAAAGAGTATACGTTCTTCACATACTCTAGATATTGAAAAGACATATGAACTGTCCGCATTAATTGATGTGGACAGTTTTTTTTATGTCATCACCGACGCAGATCAAGAGCAGGTAACAATTATTGACCATACTCCAATCAAAAAAGGAGATAAAGAATTACAACTTACACCTAATCTAAAATTGAAGTCTGCAAAAATTGCAATTGCAAATAGTCTTTATACTTTAATCCCTGCGGATCAATATACGCCTGAGACATTGAAAGATTATGTTCATCAAGTTATGCTTCCTTTTTCGAGAGATCTCTATGTCTATCAATCTGATCATATTCCATCTGCGGAGTTATATATTTGCTATGCGATACCAAAGGACCTATACAAGTACTGCTTTACGCTTCCGGCCATTCCGATTTTATATCATCAAGTTGGAGCGTTACTTACTCAAGTCAATCGCAAATCTTCTCGAACAATTATCCATATCAGTAGGCATGCCGATAACATTATAATCTTTGTGATAGTAAAGGGACAAGTGAAACTTGCTAATACTTTTAAAAGTGACAGTCCAATTACAACGCTCTATTATATCACATTGGTCCACCAGTCCTTAGGGATTGGAAAGGAGAATTTGGATTTAGAATTTTCTGGAGCGTTTATCCCAAAGGATGAGACGGATCGCCTTGTCAGCAAATATTTTTCTAATATAAAATATAGCCCAGCGTCTATAAAATTGGATGGTCAATTGATCGAACATTCTTCAGTTTACTTCCCACTACAGAGTGTATCATTATGCGCATAATCAGTGGTTCACTTGGCGGTCGGGTCTTGCAACCACCAATGAAACAGTGGCCTACAAGACCTACTACAGATATTGCAAAAGAGGCGCTGTACAATATTCTTGCGAATAGGATAGATTTTGAGGAGTCTATAATGTTAGACTTATTTGGCGGGACAGGTGCGCATGTTTTTGAGTTTTTATCAAGAGGGTGTAGTGATGTAACTTATGTAGATAAACATGCCAAATGCGTATCTTGGGTAAAAAAAGAAATTAGAATATTGGACTTTGAAAAGGAAGCAAAGATCTTAAGAATGGATGTTGGCAAATTTGTAAAACACGCAATATCATCAGAAAGAAGAACTTACAATTTTATCTTTGCTGACCCGCCTTATGCGCTACCATGGTTACCTAAGTTGCCAAGTTTGATCTTAGAATCTGAACTTTTAGAAGAAGATGGATTGTTGGTGATAGAACATGGACATGATGTTAACTTTGATGGACACAGCCGATGTACCGAGTCGCGAAAGTATGGACAATCAAGATTTAGTTTTTTTAATTAATAGCTGTTGACATTGGATATCAGATATGTTAAACATGCCGATATTGACAGGATAAAGTGGGATGAGGCTGTTGATAAAGCGATCAATGGTCTTCCATACGCATACTCATG
>CAZRXJ010000188.1:0-5262 GCA_964604025.1 uncultured Saprospiraceae bacterium
ATAGTCATTATCATAAACAATAAAGCCACAAGACCTAACGAAATCCTTAGATCATATTGGTCGGCGATAAAACCTATAACAGGCGGCCCCAACATAAATCCAGCATATCCAATAGTCGTCGACATCGCAATACCTATGCCTGGCTTGATATCTGGAAAACTGCCTGCCAAACTGAATACAATAGGGACAATATTAGCCAAGCCCAATCCAACCAATCCAAATCCCAATATGACAAGAAAAGGATGATATAAAGTCAGAATCAACAATATACCCAATAGTGAAAAACAAGCACCTGACAACATCATCGTTCGATCTCCATACGTCGCCCTACCCTTATCTCCAAATAATCGACCTACCGTCATCATACCAGCAAATCCGATCAAGCCAAAAGCATGAAAATCTTTAGTGGATCCTACAACGTGCTTCATATAGTTGGTACTCCAATCCGTCATAGCTCCTTCTCCCATCATACAGCAAAATGCAATAATACCGAGTCCTATGATGGGTCCTTTGGGTAGAGCAAACAATACTTCTTCGTCACTACTTGCTTGTATAACATCAGGAAACAGAAACTTAGCAGTATAGATTAAAGTCAAAAAACTGATGGTAGCAACAATTATAAAATGCTGCATGATAGAAGCATCCAAGGATATGAATGTACTACCAGCAAGACCACCGACAACCATGCCTATGCTGAACAGGGCATGAAACATAGTCATGATGGGTTTCCCAACCTCTTTTTCAACTTCCACAGCTTGGGCATTCATCGCTACATCCATGATACCCGTTGCGACTCCCATCAAGAAGAAAGGGACAAAAATCAAAAGACGTTCTGGTACAAAAGGTATCATCACAAAGAATACTGGGAAGAGTAATCCTGATGCAATTGTTACATATCTGCTTCCTCTTACACTAATCAACCAACCCGTGACAGGCATAGCAATAAATGCACCTATTGCATGAGTCAATAGAACCAAACCAAGCACTTTGTTATCGAGAGCAAAGTCTTCTTGCAGTCGCGGTAACCGAGATGCCCAAGTTGCAAGGATGAAGCCATTGATAAAAAAATAAATATTGACGGCCCAGCGATAAGTCATAACATATATTGTAGTCAACAAATATGAAGATATCAAGATGCTTCTACATATCAGCATCTGAAAATCATACTTTTCTATCCGTTATGCTGAAGATATTGGACATATAACTTTGAATTGAACTAAAATATCCCTGAAAATGAGGATGCTTAGCAAGCATATCATACTTATCTTTAACCCTCACGCATTTACCAAAAAATCCAATGCAGACGAGATAGAGAACTTTTTCGTACGTATTCAGAATGTTAGTATTAGAGTAGTATCTTTCTCAAGTGCTGCTCTTTTTTTATCAACTCTTTTTTACTTGTCGAAAGTTGGCTCCACTTATGCTACAATCATGATTATACCGTTAGCATAAAGTACATCTATAGTCATATGAGTAAGAGTGTGTTTTTCATTCTGATTGTCTTGCTAATCACCAGTTGTTCGTCAGATCAACAAGTAGGTATTTTTGATTCCTTTCCTGTTACTTATGTACCGGACAGAGCGGAGATATTGGGGTCAGCAACCTATTTTTATACGGATACGATCATCTTCAAGACAGACAATCTCCTTACCGAAAATCTTGATATCGAAAGAGCAAGATTTGTAGATTCGATTTTCTTTGAAGGGGACACATCAAGATTAAACTTTCCGATTAAGACAATTGAGTTCACAGATGCTTCTGGTGTCATAGTAACTACTAACCAACCCAATCAAGCCAACTTCACTGAAAGAAGTGGTATCGGTACGATCATGACTCCCGAGCCCATCGCTTTTAAGGTTAACGCTGATCAAGAGACATTGATCACATGTATCACGATTACCAACAAACGAAGGATAGATACGATCCAACAAGAAGACTTTATAGCAGGATTAGACACCTTTGTAAATGTAGAAACTGATGTTCCTTTTCAGCTAAGTGTTGTAGATACCGATACAATAGAAATAGGATTCTGCAACCCATTCGGTGAACTTGATCAAGTAACGGAATTTTCTAATCGCAATGGCTTAAGAAATGATGAAAGAATTATCACTCATCGTACTGATTTAATATTCAAGAGATCTACCAACTAACGAAGCAACATACATGACGACACCATTAATCGACCGAGAGATCTTCTTCGGTAATCCAACTATCATGGGTGGCCAGATTAGCCCCGATGGGACATATATATCATTTATAAAGCCATACGAGGGTATGCTTAACATCTGGGTCAAGGAAAAGGATGCGGCCTTTGAAAGTGCCAGGCCTATCACTAATGATCAGACCCGACCAATCACATCTTACTTCTGGAGTCGCGACAGCAAGTACATATTGTATGTGCAAGATAAAGGTGGAGATGAAAACTATCATTTGTATTCTGTCGATCCCAGCAAGTCTGACAAAGGCATACCAGAAGCGACTGATCTGACTGATTATGGGAGCATACGTGCTATGATCATGGCACTGCCTAAGAAAGACAGCAACATCATATATGTAGGCATCAATGATAGAGATCCTGCTTGGCATGATCTTTATAAAGTGAACATCTCAGATGGCACCAGAGCTTTAATCATAAAAAACACTGATTCTTTCAATGCCTTTTATTTTGATCTCGACTACACACTGAGGCTTGCCAGTAGATCTACTGCAACTGCAGGTATGGAGATACTAAGATCTACAGAAGATGGGTGGAAGACAGTCATAACCAGCACTGGTGATGAAGATATCTCAATGTTAAAATTCTATAATCACCACCAAGTATATGTCAATACAAACATAGGCAAAGAGGATCTTTCATTTCTCGGACTTCTTGATATCATGACTGGTGACATTATAAAATTAGAAAGTGACCCAGATGACAAAGTTGACTTGGGTGGTGCGATGTTTTCTAATTTGACTGACAAACTGATAGGTACAGCATACACTTTTGAAAAATCAGTCATTAATTGGAAAGATAAATCTTACAATGAAGATTATAATTTTCTACGTGATCACTTTAATCAAGCCGAGATTTCATTTGTATCAGGTACTAAGGATGAACAACAATGGATAGTAGGTGTCAACTCAGATGTAGATCCCGGATCTGCATACTTCTTCGATCGAAGTGATAAAAGAATAGAATTTCTTTATACACCTAGACCAGAAGTGCCTAAAGAACATCTCTGTGAGATGTCACCCGTAAGCTATAAAAGTACTGATGGTATAACAATACATGGATATCTCACCAGACCCAAAGGACAATCGGATCAGCTCATACCAGGGATCATCATGCCACATGGTGGGCCGTGGGTCAGAGATAACTGGGGTTATCAATCATATACCCAATTCTTAGCTAATCGAGGTTATGCAGTACTACAAGTTAATTATCGAGGTTCTACTGGTTATGGCAAATACTTCCTTAATGCAGGTGATCGAGAATGGGGTAAAAAGATGCAAGACGACTTAACCAATGGAGTTAAGTATCTGATAGACAAAAAGATATGCACACCTAACAAGATAGGTATACTGGGTGGTAGTTATGGGGGCTATGCTACCTTGGCAGGACTTACATTCACCCCAGAACTCTATGCATGTGGAGTCTCGATAGTGGGACCATCTAATTTGTTTACCCTTTTAGAAAGTATACCCGCATATTGGGAATCAGCAAGAGCGATGTTTCATAAGCGGATGGGCGATCCTACCACAGAAGAAGGCAAAGCACATCTTACTGAAGTATCTCCATTTTTTCATGCTGATAATATAAAGGCACCTCTACTAGTAGGTCAAGGTGACAACGACCCAAGAGTAAAAACTGCAGAATCAGATCAGATCGTCGGTGCTATGAAGAAACATGGTCTACCTGTAGAATATCTCAACTTCCCAGATGAAGGCCATGGTTTTGCTAACCCGCAAAATAGTATGGCATTTATCTCAGTAATGGAAAGATTCTTAGCGACGCATCTCCAAGGAAGGTATCAAAAAGAGATACCAGAGTCGCTACAAAAGATTATAGAAAAAGTGAATGTAAACATCTGATTATCTTATGGTTATGATATCAAACTTGTATACTTAACACTCCTTTAAGATACATAGCTCTGTGCAGATCGTTCTGTTATCATCAAAAAGATAACAAACTATGGACTCTTCACAAAAGCGTATTCAAACTTCACGTAAGAGAAAGAATATATTAAAAGTTACAGAATTCAAAGTCATAGCATATCTATGTCGCATCATGCCTTCTTGGGTCAATCCTGATATGCTCACGACTACAGGCATCCTTGGCAGTGTTGTCATTGCTATAGGATTGGTCTTAGGAATAAACAATCCATATTGGCTACTTTTATCCGTGTTGGGATTTGCAATTCAATGGTTTGGAGATAGTCTTGATGGACGGCTGGCATACTATCGTAACATCCCACGTAAGTGGTATGGTTGGGCTTTAGATATCAACGCAGATTGGATCTCAGCATGCATCATTGGACTCGGATTCTATATATATTTTCCAAGTTGGAAAGTAGTAGCCTTCCTCTTTGTTATTGCTTATGGGGGATCTATGATATTAGCATTGATGAGATATAAGATCGCTGACAAATATATTATCGACACTCATCTGATGGGTCCTACAGAACTAAGGATTATAATTTCAATATTTCTACTTGCGGAAATACTCTTTACAGGTATCCTTTGGAAGTTTGCACTTGTAGGATCTTTACTTCTTATAATTATAAACTTCTCAGATTCATTAAGAATATTTAAACTTGGAGATGAGCGAGATATTATAGAGAAATCAGCTATAGTCAAAGTACAGTCTAAAGGATGATAAAAATAGAAAAAGATTTTCTAAACAATCTCTGGTACAAAAGCTTTCAAGGATCATACCTGGGCATAATTCACATTATTCTAATTAGCTAATCATACAAGAAAGCATTGTCATTCATTTCTGAAGCAAAAGCATTTAGCAAAGCGCAAGCGTCTGCATTTATAGGAGGTGTCGTAGACTATGTCGTAATGCTTCTGTGTGTTGAAGTCTTTTCATCGCACTATGTGACAGGGATTATTGTTGGTGGCATAGTTGGTGCCTTTGTTAATTATGCGATCAACAGGTATTGGTCATTTCGTGGTTCTCACGAATCTGCAAGACAACAGATAGGTAAGTTTGTGGTGGTTGTTGTTGGCAGTATACTATTAAAGAGTGCAGGTACATCATTACTCACAGAATGGATG
>CAZRXJ010000189.1:0-5246 GCA_964604025.1 uncultured Saprospiraceae bacterium
TTTTAATCGTACTGAGTTTTCTATTTACAGATTTGGGTGTGTAGTTGTTATTCATGAGATGTACGACCCATGATCTAACGTGAAGGTGCTTTGCTAATCTTATGTCATTGAGTTCCAGATGGGTAATAAGATATTGTTGGTACTGCTTTATGTCATTAGTATAAGAGATAACTGTATGGTCTGAATAATGACGTTCAAATCTCAAATACTTTGTAAATGAATCCAATGTCGACATATTACAAAAATATGTAATTTATAGATAGGATGAACTTCAATCAGTAGACCAAAACACTTCTTTGATACCCCGATACTTGCATATCAGTCCATTTCGAGAGCAAAGGCTAGGACCTTTGCGATATCTTCTTCTTCTTTATGACTTAACTTATTCTTAGAGATGTAGTTTTTTATAGTCTTCTTAGAACCAAAAAATCTCAGCAGATCTTTTTTGCTTTTTATTCTTGTCAGGAGACCATCCTTTTCTATAAATCGAAGCTTTGTGACCCTTACGAGATCCTTCTTCATCTCTCCTAGCATCAAAGGGTTTTCTTGACTGATATTTCTTACTTCGGGTTTATAAGATACAAGAACAGAATACTCACCAACATTTATTGTCTTAATAAGACCAGGCAATCTTTCTCCATCATCAAAATAATAGTGCTTGGATTTATACACCACGGGCATATCCACTTTTTCATCAAATTGAAAAGAATCAAACATGCTACCATATAGCTGTAGGTGTTCTCCCAAACGATATATCTCCACATGGCTTCTTAATAAATTAACCTTAACACTATCTACTTTCACTGAAGATTCATCCGGTAATGTAAACTCGGCAGATTTCCAATCATCATTTAGATATACATCTCCTTGGTAGATATCTTGATCATATATTCTCGTAGACTCCAAGGATAAATTAGCATAGTTTATAAAGTTAGCATCCTTTCCTTTAACTGTGATTTGACCTACCAACCAATCAGAGTACAACAGTGACAGAACTAGAAAAAGACAACTTGCTATATTTACTTTCATTTGCTTATAGTTCTTTCTAAACTTAAGAAAATTTAAAGGCTAATTATAAATGGGGCATCATTATTTCTCAGAACAATGATTTTCTCTCCTTCATCTGCATCTTTACTTAGCAAATTGATTGATCTGAGATCTCCCGAAATATACATGTAATATGACTCGTTATCAAGTCTATAGACTCCATCTTCGTTAATAAGAACTAATCCACTTCCTGCATCTAACCTCGGTGTTTCGACCTCTGTGTCATATATCGTACCAATAACAATCAGATCTTCTAAATCATCACCATTTAGATCAATAGGTAATATATCTCTAATAGGAAAACCTTGCACTTCATGTGGCAATGGTTTTATCGAAAATCTAAATCCACCTTCATTAACAAGTATAACAGAACTTGTACTCGTAACACTCTTCGCATAAGTGCTTTCTATATTGTCACTTCCGTAAATATCTATCAGACTGGACGATGCATATTCTTTGTAAGATTTAAACTTTTCTTCAATAAAAGGTGATTGTTCTGTAGAGCATTCTTTGCCTCTGACTGGGACATACTCTCCTTTATATTCTTTACTCAGTATTAAATCATGTGTATCATTATTATCTACATCACCAGCATACACTATTAAAGGGGATTCTCTTGAAGCTTTCAATTTATAATTTAGGCCAATATTCCCTAGTATAAAGTCTTCATCACCATCTCCATCCATGTCAGTAGAAGTCACCGAAAACCACAATCCACTTTCTAATCCTGATACTTGTTGAAGCTCAAATATTCCTTCCACATTTCGAAATATTTTTGGTTCGCCCCATTCTCCTATGAAAATCAAGTCATCCCATCCGTCATCGTCGATATCGCTTACTTCTATATCGTTGACTATACCTACTGATTCTAATTGCGATATTACTGATTGGGTTACATCTCGTAATTGACCATTTATATTTTCAAATAAGAATGAAGGTGCTGCCACTGGATATTGTTGAGGCTTTATTCTATTGCCAATGATAATATCTCTGTCTCCATCATTATCATAATCAATATCAACTATTGAACCAGAAGCATATCTGCCGCCTCCTATTGAGGCCATACTTTTTGTCCAATTATTATCATCATTTATGTAGATACGATCTTCGTATAAATTAGATTCTTGACTATTCGCATTGCCACCACTGATGACGATTAGGTCCTTATCTCCGTCAGAATCTATATCTACAAATAGAGCCCCGACATCTTCGTATAAATTGTCACTTACAAATACTGAAGGGTTCATTGATTGATAAGAATCTCCATGACTCATGTATATTGAGGCAGTTTGTTCCGCTGCGCCTCCAATATAAAAGTCATCTATACCGTCATCGTTTAGATCAGTTTGAGCCAGACAAGGTCCAAAAGAAGATTGCTTGTAAGGAAGCAATACTTCTTTTTCAAAATCATTATAATCGTTCTCCTTATGTCTGTAGTCGATACCAAGTGCCAATGCAGGCACAAGTTTGATTTTCTTGTTAATCCAATCATTATCTGAATTAATAGCTATACTCTCTTTCTTTTCGAAGACTAAAGTTTGATTGGGTTTAACATTGAATCGAGTTATAATCGTACCATCTAAGAATTGAATCCTAACAGTATCAATTATCTTACTTTTTCCTATTCCAAAATGAGCGATCGGTTCAACCGAACTCATGTATCCTCTTACTCTTCTAACTTCTGATATTCTCTCTTTCCCGTTATATGTTATTGTTACTGTTGCTTGTTGGCTTTCATCATGAGGCAATGATATATTGAGGTAATTATTATAATCACTCGACTGGTTCTCATATAACAAAGCTTCTTGGTCAATATTATTGACAAGCAGATCTAAGTCACCATCTCCATCTAAATCTGCTGTTGCAGCTCCATTAGAAAAAGTAGATATATTTAATCCCCATTCATCATGTACTTCAGAAAATTGTAATTCCTCTTTTTGTTTGAAGATATTGTTAGGCAAGGATTCGCTTGGTATAGTCTTATAAAGTTGCTCTTTTATATGTAAGGGCACCTTGTTTTCATATTTGATTTTTGCTTCATCCACTTTGTTTTTAAAGTCATTATCGGTGGCATATTTTCTGTAGCCATTACTGACGAAGATATCTTTTTTGCCATCTTGATCGTAGTCATTGATAAGCGCGCTCCAACTCCAGTCTGTTGTGGCTACACCAGACATATGAGCCATATTGTTATACCTATTGCCCCCATCGTTCACTAAGAGAGAATTGAACATATATTGATAAGGAAATCCAAAAGTATTGACCAGCAGATCAAAGCTTGATAAATCCATCGAAGCCATAAGTGTTTTTGATCGTATGTGATCTTTGGCCGCCATATCAAGCACAAATATGTCTTGATTTCCATCATCATTTATATCAGCTACATCTAAGCCCATACCAAAAAATGACATCTGATTAAGGTGCACTTTAGAACGATCAGAAAAAGTGCCATTCTTTCTGTTTATGTAAAAATTATCAGGCTGATAATAGTCATTGGCTATATATATATCTAACCAACCATCTTGATTAAGATCGCTAATGGCTAAGCCTAGGCCAAATGTTGGAGATGTAATTCCGCTTTCAAGTGTTACGTCTCTAAATATTCCATCTTCATTCTTGTACATGTGTGAATATGACAAATATGCGGTTTGTTCATTTTCGATAAGAAGTCTATGAAATGTTACAGGGTCGTATCCATAGAAGTCACTCTCATTCATTACGATACAATCCATATCTCCATCTTTGTCATAATCAAAGAATGCTGATTGTGTACTTATACCTTTGTCATCAAGGCCATAGACAGATGCACTTTCTGTAAATGACAAGTCTTTATTATTAATAAAAAGTTTATTCTTCCTATTGTCTACATCAACTGGGCCTCCTTGGCTCACATAGATATCTAACCAACCATCATTGTTGATGTCTACAAATGTCACCCCATTAGACCACCCTTTCTCTACATTTATCTGAGCAGTCTCAGAAATATCTTCAAATTCTAAATTGCCTTTGTTCAGATAGAGTTTGTTATCTACTTGATTGCCGCAGAAGAATACATCAGGTAGTCCGTCATTATTGATATCTCCAATCCCGACACCCGCACCATTATAGAAATAATCAAAATCCAACAGATTGGACTTGGTAGATACATCTGGTTTTAATTGATTAGAAAAAGTGATTCCAGATTCAGAAGATGGAATCTCGTGAAATACTTGAAAAGAATTGTTTGTTTCGTTAGATGATGGAGAACATGATAGAACAACTGCGCAAGTTATCGTTATAATAAAAATGTCCGTCCAAGAAAAAACCATTAAAACTCAGATTTTAGCAAATCTCAAAATTGAGTTATCTATTCTGATAAAATAGATACCATTAGAAAGGTGACTAACTTCTAAGTCAAGCTGACTATCAGAAATTGTCTGTGCTTCTATACGTCTCCCTGAGTAGTCATATAATTCTAACGTGGCAGTTCCAGCCGTTTGCCTTTCAATTCTTAGGAATGAATCTGTTGGATTAGGAAAATACTCAAGATCATTAATAACTGCATCATTAGTATTTGTAGTAACAAAATTACAAAAATCAGGATCAGGATTTGATTCTATAAATCCTTTTGGGCTTAAGTCTCGACCATTAAAGCCCTCAAAATTCTTGTCAAACCTCTTAAGTCGAAAAGTCAAATTGTTGTTAATACCTAGCGTCGTATCACCTTGCTCTAAAGGATTACCTGCTCTAAGTGGTGTAACATACTGCCAAGCTATCTCATCATCAGGAGTTAACTCATAAGAAAAGCCCCATCTACCTGCACATACCAACACATTTCCATTTGGAAGAATCTGTGCAGATGACAATGAATTAGAATTGCTCCTAATCTCATCTCCTGGATAAAAAACTGTCAGATCAAACTCTTCTGGCCCAAAGATATTTCCTTCATGAATATAACTAGCCCCATCGTTTGAAATCGGTGTAACAAGTGCGTTGGCTGTAGACAAGTTGTCAGAGACTCGATTGTTATACATGACGATTTTTCCATAATCTATGTCTCCTTGAGTAGCATTTGGCGAAGACCAATGTACATCATGTTGAAAAAATAAGTTTTGAGGCTGATCTAATATTCCGTGTGCTTTTGAATTGCCCCATCTATAGAGTAGATCTCCACCTCGTCCAGCATTACCGCCCTCATGCCCTGCCAAAAAAAAATCCCC
>CAZRXJ010000190.1:0-5243 GCA_964604025.1 uncultured Saprospiraceae bacterium
TATGAATATGAGGCTATCGTGTCCTATGCCAAAATTAGATTTTGATAGGATAACTATGGGGCATGGAGGAGGAGGAACTCTAACCAATCAATTATTAGAAAATGGTGTTTTCAAATTGTTTAAAAACGATTTGTTAGATACTCATCATGATGGAGCGATCATTGATATGCAAGGTCCGCTGGCATTTACAACTGATAGCTTTGTAGTTTCACCGATCTTTTTTCCTGGTGGTGATATAGGGGACCTTGCTGTAAATGGTACTGTCAATGATGTTGCCATGTGTGGTGCACATCCTAAGTATCTTTCTTTAAGCTTCATAATAGAAGAAGGGTTACTTATGGAAGAATTCTGGGATATCCTGCTCTCTATAAAAAATGCAAGTGAAAAAGCGGGTGTTCAGATCGTGACAGGAGATACGAAAGTTGTAGAGAGAGGTAAAGGAGATAAGATCTATATCAATACTACCGGAGTCGGTAACATTTATAAAAATGCACAGATCAGCATGAACCGCGTGAAAGAAGGTGATGTTGTGATGGTCTCAGATTCGATTGCCACTCATGGGATATCAATTATGTCGGTTCGAGAAGGTTTAGAATTTGAATCAGATATTCTTAGTGATACAAGACCTTTGAATAGTGTTGTAGAAAGTCTCATAGGAGAATTTGGTGAACACATACATCTTTTAAAAGACCCGACGCGCGGTGGTATAGCATCGGTGCTCAATGAGATAGCCCGAGATGCTAGACTTGGAATTCATCTTGATGAAAAGATGATTCCTATTGAAGAGCAAGTAAAAGGTGCCTGTGAGATGCTTGGATTAGACCCTCTCTATGTTGCTAATGAAGGAATTTTTATATGTATAGTGGCAGCAGAGTATGCTGAAAAAATAGTGTCAAGTCTGAAGAGGAATAGCTTTTGTTCAAGAGCTTCCATTATTGGAAAAGTTGTTGCTGAACATCCACGTCAAGTGGTGATCAGAAGTGGCATCGGAGGAAGAAGGATTGTTAACATGATGGTAGGTCAACAATTACCAAGAATATGCTAATGGTTCATTATGACTACTAAAGAAAAGATCATAGAAAGTAGCATCGCGCTTTTTAATCAACATGGACTTGTGAATGTTAGACTGCAACAAATAGCAGATCAAACTGGTATTAGTGTGGGCAACCTGGCCTATCATTATTACAGCAAAGAAGCCATAATTATTAAGATTGTTACACAACTCAATGAATTACTTCAGCCTATCATTGATGAGGATAAGAAGTTTCCTGGATTGATGGACTTCGATACTCAATTGGCAAGATATTATCATCTCCTGATGAAGTATTCATTTTTCTTTATTGATCTTTTAGAGATCAAGAGAAACTATCCAAAACAATACAGTGTCAGAAAACAAATCACTGAAAACATTACACTTCAAATATACAACTGGTTATCACAGAATGAACGAGATGGGATTTTAATAGATGAACTTAGGGAAGATCACTATCGGATGATCGCCCACACAATATGGATGATCATCACATTTTATCTAACCCGACCTATAGACCATGGAAGCCCAGAAGATAGTGAACGTGTTTTTAAAGAAATGGTATGGAGCCAGATTCTGCCTCATTTTACAAAATCAGGAAGGTTAGAATTTGACTTACTGATTGAGCGATTGCTGGACTCATTTACACCCGATGAAACTTTTGATATCGAATTGAAGTATGAAGAAAACGAAGAGTAATATTTTAAAGGCGGCTATTTTATTGTTCAATAGAGATGGCCTTCCCAATGTAAAATTGCAACACATAGCAGACTACTGTCAGATAAGCGTCGGTAACCTGGCTTACCACTATCGAACTAAAGACATTCTTCTATCGACAATTGACGTGTATATTCAAAAAGATATTGAGAGCATCGTTGCTGAGGATAAGAATTTTCCATACCTCATTGATTTTGACAATCAATTATCCAACTACTTTCATTCGATCAACAAATATGCTTTCTACTTCTTAGATGTTCTTGAATTAGAAAGATGCTATCCCGATTTGCAAAATCACCGTGTAAGCTCTATCAAGAAGATGATCAAGCAGATTCATAATTGGATGATGCAAAATGTTGAAAATGAAATCATCCGCCCACCGATGGTTGAAGGCCAATATGAGATAACAGCTCGCATGATCTGGATGACGATTTCATTCTGGATGACACAACACAAAGTATTTGGAAAAAAAGAAAGTGAAGAAGGATTATTTAAAGAGGATATTTGGAATCAACTCTTACCACTTTTTACAGACAATGGACTTTTAGAATTTGAAGCGATCATACTTCCACAATTACATAATTTTAAGAACCTGCTTGATGTCAAAATTTATAATTGATAAGATATGTGCTAGGTGTTTTTATGCAAATCAAACAACTCATCAAGATCTCCAGTTCCTTCTAAAAAAGCCATAGTCTTTCTTGCTTCTTCTTCGTCAACGACACTGACAGCAACGCCTACATGAACAAGGACGTGGT
Source organism: uncultured Saprospiraceae bacterium (assembly GCA_964604025.1). Taxonomy (GTDB): domain Bacteria; phylum Bacteroidota; class Bacteroidia; order Chitinophagales; family Saprospiraceae; genus JAJRXG01. The sequence goes on from CAZRXJ010000190.1 coordinate 2,506, forward strand.
CATCTACCTGAGCTTCAGGTACTAGGCTTAGATTTATTCTCTTTGTAATACCACCGAAGGATACTTTTCCGATATGAAAGACAGTATCTTCAGAAGCTTCAATTTCGATTATTTTACCTGGTATTGCTAAACACATATTATTCTAATTGAGACTTGAAACAAATGATTCAATCGCCTTTATAATTTTAGAATCTTTATCGTAGTCCATGATAGAAATACCTCTTAGATCAGCCGCCGTCACATTCTCGTCATAAGGGACCATAACAGCAATAGGGAGATTAATCTTTTTGCAATATTCCTCGATGGCTTGAGCCTCTTCTTCTGTTCTTACTTTGTTGGCTATTGCTTGAACTTCGTTAATACCTAATTGACGTGCCAACTCAGCAAACCTTCCAGCTGCTTCTAAAGAGCGATAATAGGGTTCTAAGACCATATACATTCTGTCCACATGTTTAGAAGTTCCTCTCTTCATGTGTTCTAATGATGCTTCAGTATCAACGACCATCGCTGCATTGTTTTCTGATGTTAATGCAGAATGAATAAGTTCTCTTACAACTGTATGTGATCCACACATACATCCTGTACCTGCTTGTTCTGGCGCCCCGACAATCAATAGTGTAACATCATCTGGAGCGTCTTGACCATAGGTGTCAAGGATTTCGTCGAATGGCATCTTTACTTGAAACTTCCAACTATCTCCTTCCTCGATTCGCTCTATGATATCTGTACTCAGCGATTTTTGTGGAGGCCTATCCTTATCTATACCTAAAACGACAGAAAGATTAGGATTAGGATCTCCGTCTATGGCTAGTACCTTCTCTCCACTTTGAGCAAGTACTCTACATATAGTGCCACTAATGGTAGTTTTTCCAACTCCTCCTTTTCCCGCGATTGCTATTTTCAATGTTGTTGTTTACTAATTTATAAAAGCCTGAGTATTATAATGCACTCACCCAGTCTAGGCCTTCAGGTCTGTTAAATATCGTAGCATCTACTTTATTGTCTAACGCAACATCTGAATAGATATATTCATCCATCACTTTGCCATTACCCCAGAAGCGTGTCCATCTATGACTGAATGTGATACCATTGACTGTTTTATGATCTGACCAATAGATCTCCTCAGGTCTATAGGTTCCAAAGTCAGACTTGTTATAGTATTCCATTTTATGGATCAACTTTGTCTCTGGATTAACTAAGAAGCGCCACTTGTCTTTACCAACATTAGGTTGATAGGATACATCTAAGACCAAAGGCTCAGCATCGATATCTATATTTTCAAGTGGATTCCAATCTAACAAACCTAAGACTGAGATGTTACTAACATCTGGACGTACACCTTGGTCTGTTAACTTGAATGGCATAGAAAACCTATACATGGCCATCTCTGCTGCACATGTAGGCTGGCACCATTTAGAATCGCACATCATTCCAAGATCTCCTGAAGTTCTTTTTGGATCAACTGGAAGTGCTTGCTTGGTAGCCCAGAATCCTTCATCATCTTTACTGATTATTATTTCTTTGCCAGTCTTGTCTAAGGCCTGTACTTTTAGATTGATACCTTCTTCTGTTTTTTGGAAAAAGAAAGTCTCTACTTGTTGAGATAATCTCGCTCCAGATTCATCATACACGTTTTGTGTACGTGTGAATTGACCAGACTGAAGATCGTTCCATGCTTCCATGCCTCCAGCTGCTCCTACCATTTCAGTAACCAGCTCAAGTCCACTTGGCGCTCTTAGAAAGTTCTCCCATGTATAGTAACCAGCATAACCTATGACAACAGCTAAAAGGCCAACTTGAAGTAATCTGATCCTGCGAATAGTAATCGGACTCGTTAGGTCCTTTACTTCTAGTCCAAATAACCAAGGAATTTTTTCACTTGATTTCTTTTGTTCTTGAACTTGTTCGTTCTTTTTTAAAGTCTCTTTCATAGTAGAGTATTTTAATTTCTTTCTTTTTGATCTTTTGTTAATTTGAGCCAGCTACTTAATTCTTGTACTGCCTTTGGAATGGCCATAGTTACTTCTTCACTCATGCCTAAATCAAAGTCATCATGTTTAGCAGATTGACAACCTAAGATATAAACATCTTCAGGTAAAACATTTAATGCCTTGGCCAACATCATCGCTCTTGTGGGATTAGTATAGTGCATATCTGCTAAGAATTCTCTTTTTTTATCTAGAGGCATTTTCTCAATATCACTGAGTTCTTCTACTCGTTCTATTGAGATTGACCCTGGCGTTCTTTTATAATCAACAGCATCTGCTAAAACTAAGATGTCATAACCACTATGTAATTCTTGTACCAGATGTATCCCTGCAATACCAACCTCCATTGTTGTGATATTGGGATAGGCAGGCATATCTTGACACCACCTTCGCACAAACTCAATACCGAAGGCATCGTCTTGTCTCAGTTCATTGCCAACACCAGCTATCAATATGTCACCATGAACATTCATATAAATTGAAATATCGAATGATCAATCTCTTTATCAAATTTCATCTCCTCGTTTTCATAAATAGTCTTTAGCCTTACTATATTCTTTTCTTTATCTGAACTATAGCTGAATCTCTTAAGATGTAATCTGATACCATCTACTTCCGTAAATGTCTCATAAGTTGTAATTGATTGTCCATTGCCAGAATCTAAATAGTTAGCAACCAAATCATAATTATCAATATCAAAATAATACCACCAAGTATGCATGCCCCCTGAACTGCCTGCTCCTTTTTCAT
>CAZRXJ010000191.1:0-5235 GCA_964604025.1 uncultured Saprospiraceae bacterium
ATCAGCATTAGGCATTACAGGTGGATTAGCATCCCATGCATATGTCTTTGGTGAAAGATCGATACTACTGTTCAGCGCATCTTCCCATGTGACTACATTGCCAGAATATGTGGCCATACGACCCATGATCGCCGTGAGTGTCGACTTGGCTCCATTCTCTGCATCAGCATATTTGTATTCACCATTTGCAATAGCGGCAAACAATTCAGTATGCTCTACTTGATATGGATTAGGATCTTTAGCATCATCATAATCCATGATCACATGACCGCTCCTTGTTTTTAATACGCCTGGCTTAGGAGCACTTCCATTAGTACCATGAAATGCTTCGCTTACTCTATTCATACATCCTTTGATATGCCGGCACTGACTAAACATCCGTGATCCATCCGCATATTCATATTCTAAGAAGTGATGATCGTAGATCTCTCCATGATCTTTTCCATTTCTTACTTCTCTTCCACCCATGCCATGCACTTGTGATGGATAAGCTTGATGTACCCAGTTACCTACATCGAGGTTATGGATGTGCTGCTCGTTGATATGATCTCCGCATAGCCAATTAAAATAATACCAATTGCGCATCTGATACTCCATCTCGGTCTGTCCTGGCTGACGCTCTCTCACCCAGACTCCTGCCCCGTTCCAATATACACGAGAAGAAACAATATCTCCGATCGCTCCAGCATGAAGCATCTCGACCCACTTTTTATAAACCGTCTGATAATGACGCTGAAGGCCTACTACCACATTGAGTTTTTTAGCTTTTGCTTTTTCTGCCGCAGCTAATACCTTTCTGACTCCAGGACCATCCACTGCTAATGGCTTCTCCATAAAGACATGCTTACCAGCATTGACAGCTGCCTCAAAGTGAATCGGTCTAAACCCTGGAGGCGTGGCGATCACAACAACATCGCACAACTCGATTACTTTTTTATACGCATCAAATCCATGAAACTTTTGATCTTCTGTGACTGAAATCTTTTCATTCAGGTTGACTTCATTGCCCGTTGACCAATCTGTAAACTTAGGATCACTAATCGTCTTGTGACACTTGTCAACATTATCTTTGAAGGCGTCTGCCATAGCCACAAGTTCTACATTTTGTCCTGATAACAGTGCCTGAGCGATAGCGCCTGTTCCACGTCCTCCACAACCTATCAATCCCACCTTGATAGCATCGCTACCTGTTATGTATGACTTCGCTGCTATCTTTTCGATAGGGATGGCTGTTGCGCCAGCTATGACCCCAGCGGTATGAAGAAAAGACCTTCTATTTTGCTTTTTCATGGATATAAGATTTCAATTTATGTTAGTAGGCTTCTAAGTTATTAAGATTCTGGTGAATCAATAAAAGGCTTAACTAATTTTTTAGATCTTGGTACAATGGAAAATTAGGAAGCACGAATTAAAACACTAACATCGTTACGTATCTCTGTGAAGTATATACTGATCATCTTATTGCTTATATCTGGATCATCTGGCTATAGCCAAATTCCTACTTCGCTGAGCGTCAGCCCCTATGCTGGTATAGATCGGATACATCTCAACCCAGCTCTTGGGATTAAATCAATCTACGGATGGGATGTTACCCTTGCTGGAGCTCACTTATTCGCAAGTAATGATTATACATTCTTAAGAACTGCTAACCTACTCAATCTCAACGGTCGGCTATCAGATGCAGGTCTTATAGTTGCTCGAGGTGATATACCAGAATCCAGCAATCGTCCCCTTGTTATCTTTGACGAAGATGAGGGTAGTAAGTCTTTATATCTAAATGGCCGAATTAATGGGCCTTCTTTCTCAATAGATCTTGGGTCTAATACACGTGTAGGTCTATTTTCTAATATCAGAATACATGCATCGTCTTCAGATATACCTGAGAATTTTGGTGTCTTTGAACTCAATCAATCTTTTCAAACCAATATAATCGAAATAGAAAGAGGTAGCGCTTCATTTGCATCTTGGATGGAGATAGGTGCACATGTATCTAAAAACATTGATAACATATCCTTTGGTGCTAATTTCAAATTACTCCGTGGTAATGAAGGTGGATTGGTGAATAGCAATGTTGAAGCAGCTTATGATTTTGTCGATAGTATCATTACTGTAACAGGTGTACCTGATTTTGAATTGGCCTTTACCAATGCCTCTATTAATGCTAGCTCATTTCAGACCGATATTAATGGTAGCGGTATCGGATTAGACTTTGGCGTAGTCTATCAGACTGAACTATTACAACTAGGTGCTTCGGTAGCAGATATCGGTGTCATAAGATATAAGTCCAACGTAGAGATATATACGCCAGATATCTTATCGACAATAACGGAAGTTAGAACCCAAGACTTTAGAAACTTCACCTCTCTACGTAACCTCATTGATCAGTTTCAAATTGATCAGAATATTACTCCTGATCTTTTTGGTGTCTTTTCGATTGGTCTACCTACAAGGCTGAGTCTCTTTGGTGATTATCAATATAACAACGATATATCCATCTCGGCGGTCATCAATCAGAGGTTACCTCTATTTCCTAATAGCCTTAAGGCAACTAACTCCCTTGTCATAACGCCGCGATATGAAACTTCCTTATGGAGTTTTTATCTTCCAGTGACAATATTAGAATACAGTTCATTGAGGGTTGGTAGCGCATTTAGGGTCGGGCCATTAACCATAGGAAGTGATCACTTGTCCAGCATTTTATTTAATTCTGACTTTAGCGGAAGCGATATATTCTTTAATCTCAAGATCTACCCTTTCAGATCTTATAATAGAAAAGGTGGCAGACGAGGAGGTGATGTGATCTGCCCAGAATTCTGAAATAATAAGTCATATAAACCTGTCAGGTAAACATATATCAATACTTCGATTTAGTTGCCTTGCTAACTATTTTTTGTCAGCTACGTTACTTTATTGATTCCTTACGTCATAAGGGTATTACAAACTAAAAGATTCAATCCTGAATCAAAATAATCAAAATCAAACTCAATATGTCCAACATTATTAGTGAATTGACCAAACTGGTCGGTTCAGATGTAATTACTAAAGCTGCAGGCGAATTTGGCGAAAGCGAAAGCGGTATCAGCAGTATCATTGGCGGGTTAGCACCGACTATCTTAGGAGGTATGCTTAATCAATCATCTAATCCAAGTGCATTTGGCAAAATATTCGATATGATCGGAGGCCAGGCAAACTCTGGTGTCCTAGACAATATAGGCGGCCTAATCGGTGGCAATCAATCATCAGGTATCGCAGGCACGTTGATGAGTAGCTTGTTCGGTAATAAAGTAGGTGGTATCATTGACTTAGTATCTAGCGTAGCCGGTGTAAAAAAGAGTTCATCTAATGGTATACTCGGTATGGTAGCTCCTCTTATCTTAAGCTATCTCGGCAAGAAAGTAATGAGTGGAGGTATCTCAGGACTTACAAGTCTTCTTGGTGGTCAAAGAAGTAACATCAATGCAGCATTGCCTGCTGGTATGGGTGACTTAATAGGCTTCTCAGCTGATGCACCTAAGATGTCTGCTCCTAAGGTTACAAAACCAGATGTAGAGTTTAACAGACCTGCTGCTGGTGGTGGCGGAGGTGGAAGCAACCTAATGAAGTTCTTGATACCTGCACTACTGATACTAGGAGCAATATTCGCTTGGAGAAGTTGTGGTGCTGATGTGAAAAACGCAGCAGGAGGTGCATTGGACACAGTGGAAAATGTAGCAGGAGATGCAGCAGATATGGCTGGAGATGCAGCTGGGGCTGTAGCAGATGTTGCTGGAGATGCGGCTGGAGCTGTAGCTGATGCAGCTGGCAGTGCTGTAGATGCAGCTGGAAACGCTATCTCAGGTCTAGGAGATTTCTTTTCAAGAAAACTTGCGAATGGATTTGAATTAAATATTCCAGAATTTGGAATTGAATCTAAGTTCATAGACTTCGTAGAAGGAAGTAATGCGATCAACAAGGATACTTGGTTCAACTTCGATAGACTTACATTCCAGACAGGAAGTGCTAATGTTGATATGGGCAAATCTAAAGAACAGATAGATAACATAGTCAACATCATGAAAGCCTATCCTAATGTAAATGTGAAAATTGGAGGATACACAGATAACACTGGAAACGAAGCTTCTAACTTGAGGTTATCTCAAGCAAGAGCCGACAATGTGAAAGCGGCTATTGTAGCTGCAGGTGTAGCAAGCGCACGTATTGAAACCGAAGGCTATGGTATCGCGCATCCAGTAGCAACCAATGATACTGAAGAAGGCAGAGCGCAAAACAGAAGAATCGCTCTTAGCGTAACAGCAAAGTAACAATAAGTTAACTACAATTATAAAAAAGAGAATTCACTTTGTGAGTTCTCTTTTTTATTGTTAAAATTATAATTAAGCATTTACTGGGACTATATGTCCATCAGTAGAGATAACACAATTATCTATTCTACATGTGTTATCTTTTATAGAGTTATATCCGCTATCCAGAAGTTGTCGCATCTTATCTTTTTCAAATACCAAGCTATTAGGCACTAATTTCAATTGATCTGGATTCATATAATAGAAATTGACTTTAACTTCTTTATCCAATTTTATATTAAGAACTGCATTCTCTATATCGTTAGAAGCCACATCAGTCAATAGAATACTAATCGTCCTTAGTAATACAGACAATATGCCACCAGGTTTATAATTACTATCGATTAAGTCAGGGGTATTATGGATCACAACATCAATGACATCGGCCAACTTGTTTTCTAATACATACTTTATAGTTACAAAATCTCTTAGACCGCCATCTACATATTGCTCGCCATGTTCATCTGTAAATAGTGACATAAAAATCGGCTGATTAGAAGAAGCCCATATCCAATTGATTATTGCATTATATGACTCTGTTTGTGCTTTGGCGAAAGCAACATTATTACGATCAGTATACTGCAATCCTTTTATAGTTTTGACTTGTGTAGTACCTTTTGTTAGACTGGTAACTGTAGCACCATATAGTCGATCGCTGTTAACAAGTTGGTTATAAAGAGAGACATCTACAAATTGCTTGATTAAGTCTCGAAGTGCTTCAGTCTCTCCCAAAGAATCTTTGCCACCAATCAATCTCATGACGGCAGGCAGTGTTTTAATATCTCCCTTTTTATTAAATGGATTCTTATTAAATATATGACTCGAAGTGACTGATGTATAGGCCTCTTCTAATTCTTGCATTCGACCTCCTAAGATCAGTGGGCCCATCAGACTG
>CAZRXJ010000192.1:0-5229 GCA_964604025.1 uncultured Saprospiraceae bacterium
GTATTGTACCTGATTCACGTATTTCAGTCATTCGCAGATCTCCTTTTGGAGGTGCCCTTTGTTTAAAATTGGGTGAGACCTTTGTCGCTGTTAGAAAGAGCGAAGCCAAAGCTATTATCCTTCAATAAATGCCAGCTTCCAAAACAAGACGCAAGGTCGCTCTTATCGGCAACCCCAATAGTGGTAAGTCGAGTCTGTTCAATGCTTTAACAGGACTTAGTCAAAAGATAAGTAACTATCCTGGTGTTACGGTCGATAAGAAGAGTGGTGACATAACTTTGTCCTCAGGAGATCAGATCGAGTTGATAGATTTTCCTGGTATCTATTCGTTATACCCCAACTCTAGTGATGAAAAAATAGTTGTTGATGTACTCACTAATACCAAAGATCCTGATTATCCAGACGCTATAATTTATGTTGCAGCCAGTCAAGAATTAGAAAAGCATTTTTTGCTAGCCAGTCAGATAAGAGAATTAGATATACCGGTCATGTTTTGTATGACAATGATGGACCTCAATGAGGGCAAAGGGATGAGCTATGATCTAGCGAAACTTGAAAACTTTCTTCAGATGCCAGTCATAGAAGTGAGTACGCTTAAAGGCATCAATATCGATGGACTCAAATATAAATTAATTGAATTATTCAATACGTATTCATTTGAAGCATATGACAACCGGTATAACACAACTCCAATTGAAAAAGATGCAATCGCAGCAATCAATGAACATACGTCTATCGACAATGACTACCAAAACCTTCTAATTGCTCATCATCATCAATGGTTGAATCATCTCAGTGCTGCAGATCGCATACAGATCGCTTCAAGTCTGGATAAAACAAAATTTGAAAGTACAAGACTTCAGATTAATGAGACGTTGAGTAGATACAACACTTTCACAAGTGAAATTGCAAAAGCTGCAATCAAAAGTAAAAAAGACACGCGATCCTTGACAGAACGCATAGACAATGTGATCACTCATAGAGTTCTGGGACCGATTATCTTTTTTGGATTAATGCTTTTTATTTTTCAAGCCATATTTGCATGGTCAGAAGCTCCGATGGGTTGGATCGAGAATGGGTTTGCGTCGCTCAGTGCTTGGACGCAAGACGCATTGCCTTCAGGTTGGTTCACCGATTTGCTAACTGATGGCATCATCGCTGGACTAGGAGGTGTATTGGTCTTCGTTCCGCAGATCACTATTTTATTCTTACTAGTTACAGCTCTAGAAGAGTCAGGTTATATGTCTCGCGCGGTATTTATGTTTGATGGAGTGATGCAACGCTTTGGACTTAACGGAAGAAGTATAGTTGCGTTGATATCTAGTGGAGCATGTGCCATACCAGCGATCATGTCAACAAGGACCATTGCTAATTGGAAAGAAAGATTAATTACAATCTTGGTTTCTCCTTTGATCAGTTGTTCTGCAAGGATACCGGTTTATGCGGTATTGATAGGATTTGTGGTACCATCCAAGTCTGTCGGTATTTTTAATCTGCAAGGATTAGCATTTATGGGACTATATATTCTAAGTATAGTTGCCGCTCTTTTTTCTGCATGGGTATTCAAAAAAATATTAAAGTCTGATGAACGGTCTTTCTTAATGATAGAACTACCACAGTATAAGCAACCACTTTTTAAAAATGTGCTGCTTTCTGTTAAAGAAAAAGTAGGCACCTTCATCATGGAAGCAGGTCGAGTCATTCTAATTATTTCAATTATACTTTGGTTCTTAGCATCTTATGGTCCAAGTATTGCAATGGATGAAGCAGTATCGTCAACAGAACAGGTAGTGAATACTCAAAACTTAAGTACCGATGAAGCTGACAATCTCTTGGCCTCTGCCAAGTTAGAAGCTTCCTATGCAGGTCATCTTGGTAAATTTATAGAACCAGTGATTAGACCTTTAGGTTTTGATTGGAAGATTGGTATAGCTTTGATTACATCTTTTGCAGCAAGAGAAGTATTCGTTGGTACGATGGCTACTATCTATAGTATAGGTAGTTCTGACGATGAGGCAACTGTCCGTGAGCGTATGGCTCAAGAGATTAATCCCATCACAGGCGGGCCTCGATATGATGTACCGACTGCACTAAGTTTGCTGTTGTTTTATGTATTTGCGATGCAGTGTATGAGTACACTTGCGGTTACAAAACGAGAAACTAAATCTTGGAAGTGGCCGATGGTCCAGCTAGGATTTATGAGTGTCTTGGCCTATGTAAGTAGTATGATTGCTTTCCAGTTGTTGGTGTAGTGCTTATCTGAATCTTACTGTAACTGATTCGTTGATCCAACAGTCAACTCTTTGTGTATCTCCAGATTTAATCCCTTTCATAAATGCTTCATCTTTTGCAGGATAACTTGCTCTGTATCTTTGAATTTTGCCACTGACTTCATCTGTTAACAAAGTATTCACGGATTTTGCTTTTTGGTATTTATCAGTCGCTGCAAGAATAGCTAATCTCTGATTCCAATCGTCTCCACAACTATGTGCAGTAGCAGCATACATATCACCTATAAGCATATATGGTCTGCCAAACTTTGGATTGAGTGATGCAGCTATTAAGGCTTCTTCTTTTGCGCTATTGTACCGATTCAACTTTCTAAATAAGATAGAGGCGATAGAAAAATGATGCTGGGCTTTTTTAGCATCATTAGTCTCTTGTGCTATTGCTTCATGATATTTGTTAATGGCTCGATCAAACTGTCCACCTTTATAAGCCTTACTTGCAAGCATGGCTGGATTATTTGATTCAAATTCTAATTGTTTCTTAGCATTCATTTCTCTAGCCCATGCTTCATAACTGCTTTTTAAATCAATCATAAAAGCATCCGACCCATCTGTAGGACATCCACTAGATTGTAGTAACTTGTACAAGTCACGTGCACCAGTTGGGAGGGGATCCTCATAATAATCATCTCTATACTGAGACTGGGCAGTTATACAATCTACATTTGCATCAAGCGCGGAAGAAAGTGTAGCACCTCTTAGTCTATTAGCGGCTATAAGATCAGCCGGCAATCCTGAGTCCACAATTTCGGATAAGATCTCAATGTTATCACCGTCAGTAGAAGCAATGATAACCTCTTCATCCTTTTCTTGAATAGCAATGAATGCTTCGATATCAAGTACTGAATCAGATTGAACTATTACTACACCTTCCATTTGGTCAATATCAGCTTCTTTCTTTAAGGCTGGGCTATTGATTTTATTATCTTTTGAAGCGGTTGTTGTTATTTCTAATTGGTCAATCTTTTTTCTTGCGCGAGCTTTTGGAAGCTGTTCTGGTTTGTGGTTTATAATTTTTTCTTCCGCAGGTTGATTATTCGAAACACTACTAGAGTTTACATCCAGTTTGGCATTTGCCAGCACTTTATTCTGTGATGCAGCGGAGTCGTCGTTTGAAGTTTGTGATGACGGCATGGATCTTTCTCTTGCTATGGTTTGGGCTGTGCTTTCGTCAGTCCTTACTTCTAATTTTTTGTTCAGGTCTATAGAAGCCACTGAACCCGAAGGTTCGCTTTGTTGAAATTGGGTAGAGCTTGACCTTTCGATTGTATTCTGATTAATTTTCTCTTTTTCTTCAGACGACAGAACTAACGATTCTGAAGATTGACTGGAGACCACTTCTGCTAAGTCTTCTGTGACGGACGATACGTCAGCCATAGTTTCTTCTAGTCTTATCGATTTAGCCTTGGAAGCTATTGAATCCGTAGTGACGTTTTGTTCTGATCTTAGTAAGATACCTACAGACATGACGAATATCACAGACGCCGCCACTGCATAGGGCCACATTTTTTTATATAGAGGTATGACTTTAGTTTCTGGATTGCTCAGTGCTAGTCGTTCATTGAGCCTAGCGAGTATCTTTTTTGTATTGTTGCTTTCTGGACTTGACAATCCTTCCCAAGCATCTGCTAAGAAGTCATCATCTAGAGCTAGTTTCTCTAGCTCGAAGCGCTCATCATTGCTTAAACCTGATTCAATATACTTGCTGAGTAGATCCCTACCGCGCATGACTATCTATTGGTGACATATTTATCTTAATGAATTGACAAGGTATTCTCACATCGTAGTGATGCAGAATTACTCCATGTTACATAAAGAAAATGAAGATAGTTGGTTAATAATCCGTAATGACCAAAAATCTACAGTTTAGATGCGATATCGCTAGCGATTTTTTTCATTTCTTGAGCTTCCAACTGAAGTTTAGGTCTTGTAAAGTCAACATCAGCCATCTTATTGATGGGTATAAGATGTACATGTGCATGTGGCACTTCGAGTCCTATAACTGACATTGCTACCCGATCACAGTCATATGTTGCTTCTATCCCGTGAGATATATATTTGGCGAAAGCCATCAAACCAGTATACGTATCATCATCCAAGTCAAATAACTTGTCCACTTCCTTCTTGGGCACAACAAGAGTATGGCCTTTGACCAGTGGATTGATGTCTAAGAAAGCAAAGTAGTGCTCATCCTCTGCCACCTTATAGCAGGGTATATCGCCTGCGATGATCTTAGAAAAGATACTAGCCATTAGATGCTTATATCTATCACTTCAAATGATATCTCGCCTGCTGGCGTTTGTACAGTAGCCACTTCACCCACTTTTTTACCTAGGAGACCTTGACCGATAGGGGAGTCAACAGATATTTTTTTCTCTTTCACATTAGCCTCAGATTCTGATACAATCTGATAAGTCATCTCTCTGTTGACCTTCATGTTTTTTATCTTCACTTTAGTCAAGATGGAGACTTGTGATGTATCTACTGTTGTAGGATCTATGATCTGCGCATTGCCTATGGCCTTCTCAAGCTCATTGATTTTCATCTCCAACATGCCTTGGGCATCTTTGGCTGCATCGTATTCTGCATTTTCAGATAGATCTCCTTTTTCTCGTGCCTCTGCTATTGCCTTTGCGGCATTTTGTCTTCCTTCCGTCTTCATATGGTCTAACTCGGCCTTTACCTTATCATAACCTTCTTGACTCATGTAGGATGTCTTCATAATCTTAACTTTTGGTTTATTGACAACAAAGGACGTCCTCGGATGGTGCCGAAAACGCCCAATATTTTTACAAAATTACAGTATTTGACTATAAAATGGTTAATCCTGATAGTATTTGCAGATCTTATCACGTAAGATAGAAGCTATTAATTCTAGTGATTGATGTGTCCAGCCGGCAACATGAGGTGTGATCATCACATTATTAAGATTTATCAGTGC
>CAZRXJ010000193.1:0-5218 GCA_964604025.1 uncultured Saprospiraceae bacterium
AATTGTTAACATATGTGTTTGACTTAGAAAAACTGGGAAACTTGAGATTACATCCCAACCCAACATCTGGAATGACATTCTTCTCAGATCTTGAAAACAGTGATAAAATAGAAAGTGTAATCATATCAAATATTCGAGGGGAAATCTTACAAATTATAGATAATCCAGAAAAATCAATTGACCTTTCTTATTATACTGATGGCACTTATATTATTGTTGTAATAATGGACAAAAAAATTGGACATCTAGGTAGGGTTGTGAAGATTTAGATGAGGTACAGTATCTAAACACTATTTTTCAACCAACACCTTAAAGCTCTTGTTCAAAGGATCACAATGCCCTATAATCTCATCGATCCACTCTGATCCATAGCGGAGATAGAAAGGTATAAAATTGTCGTAACGTTCTTGCAAACCATCATTACCAGGAAATAGCTTCTGCTTTGCTTTTTTCAATTTGTTTATGCCTACTTCATTTTTATTTTTTTCGGCTTTCAACATTTTTGATTGTAGATAATCTATAGATTTAATCGCTTTACTAGCTTCTGACAATGACGTCTTAGCTAATGTCGGGTCGATCTTACCCGCTCGTTCTTTTAGTCTATCGAATATATCAATGATAGCTTTCTTTTCATCCGATAAATCTATATCTTCTTCAGATTGTAGCCTTGCATAATGCCCGATGATTTGCTCTTCTCTTTGAAATAAATCCATGATGCTCATTTTAGCATTTGCCAGCACCTTATTAGTTTTCTTATCCACTATGTGCAAAGAATCTCTTCTGATCAACATCGGAAAGGGCAGTTCCCACAGGTCAAATAAACGCTTGCGTTCTACCCAGTAGGCCAACTCACCCCCTCCACCTATATAAGCAAGGTTAGGCATGATCAATTCTTGGTAGATCGGTCTTAAGATAACATTGGGACTTATTGCTTCAGGGTGTTCATTGAGCAGTGACACAAGTTCATCTTTATGATAAGACTTGTCGGCGATGCTAAAACTTCCATCGTCATTAGCGATCACTCTTGTACGATTTTCCTCCATAAAGAAGACATTGACAGTTCTTGCATGCGCCTGTCTTTTGAAGCCAGCTGTTTCGAGAGCTACTTGATCTTGCTCAACAGACTTCTGAGAATCCTTTTGTTCTATGTCACGTATGATATATGGAAGTAATTGTCTCTTGAAGGCAGCATTGTCCATATTGGCGATAACCAGACCATACTCTTTAAAAAGCTCATTGACAACATATATCATGAAGCCACCATAATTGTCTGTAGATGATTGAGCGTCTTCTATGATAGACTTTAATACGTTAGAATTGTCACTATCACCTAATACTTCCTTGACTGCAGTTAAGACACTATCCAGTCCGTCATGTGTCATGCGCCCTGTGGATCCTACTTGGTTGGTCTCCCACGTAAAATCTTTATTGAACATATGCATCGTAGCGATCTCCTCAAAGTCATGATCTTCACCCCCTGTTACAAATACTGGGACAACCTTATAATCGGGATATGCTTCATTGAGCTGCCTACTAAGCTTGATAACACTACAGATCTTATATATAAAATACAAAGGACCTGTCAGCAATGAAGGCTGATGTGCCGTAATTATAGTGAAGGTCTTGGTCGAGCTGAGTTCTTTGATATGTTGAAGTGTAAGATCAGAGGTAGGAAGTGACTTATACTGTTTAATAAGAGTCGATACGAGCAGCGCTCTATCTATAGTATACTCGGATCTATCCTTGAATACCTTATCAAATGAAGCCAATTCTGCAGGATATTTTATAAAAGGACTTAGTCTTTCATCTCCTCTTTGATACGCCTTATCTCTTGCTGACAATTGAGGTACATCTTCGAACGAAACATCTTTTTTGGTGTATATCAATTCGCTTTGTTTATGGATTTAAGAGCTATAAACGATGCTCAAATAAAATAGATCACAAAACAAATCATTAAAATTATCTTGTGTCTCAATTATGTCAATAATTATCTGTTAATGTTGTCTTACTTTTTTAGTCGATTGGGATATGGCATCATTGTATTATTGCTGGTTACAATTATAGTATCGTCGATAGTTCATCTCTCTCCAGTAGATCCAACTCGCTTGACTTTTGGACAGCGCATGGACGAGGCTACCGTAACTTCGAAAAGAAAACAACTTGGTTTAGATCTTCCGCTGTATCAACAAGTGGGTAAGTATTTAGCAGACATTACCCCTTTACTTATTTGCCGTAAGGCCAATTGGTCTGAAGCGTATGAGGGCAGATACCTTACTATAGGATCTATAGCTATAGGTGCGAAGAAGCCATTCTTAAGATCGTCATATCAGTCAGGCAGATCGGTCAGTGATATCATATTAGAGGCCTTTCCCAATACATTATATCTCTCTTTGGTAGCGATAGGACTTGCCATAGTCGTGGGAATATTCTTAGGCATTGTAGCAGCACTTAATAAAGGTACGTGGATAGACAACGTTGTTCTGTTCATTAGCACTGTCGGTTATTCAGTACCGAGTTATGTTACGGCTATCGTATTGGGTGTCATATTTGGATATTATATGAGAGACTATACGGGACTCAATATCCAAGGCAGTCTGTATGAACTCAATGATCTTGGAGATGATATAGTCGTATGGAAAAACTTGATACTACCGGCCATAGCATTGGGTATAAGACCAGTAGCAATTGTGACTCAATTGATGAGATCAAGTATGCTTGAAGTTATGGATGAAAAATATGTACTTGCGGCTCGTGCTAAAGGACTTTCGAAGATAAGAGTCATAAAATCTCACATCTTGCGAAATGCTTTAAATCCAGTCATCACAGCGCTAAGTGGTTGGTTTGCAGCACTGTTGGCGGGGGCTTTTTTCGTAGAGTTTATTTTTAATTTTAAAGGGTTAGGATTTATAACTGTAAATGCCTTGCTGAACTATGATATACCTGTAGTTTTGGGGGCATTATTGTTTACGAGTTCATTATTCATTCTTATCAATATAATGGTGGATATGATCTATGGGTTGTTGGACCCGCGTATAAAACTAACTGACTAAGAAGATAACCAGTGATAGATACAAAAAGATATGGTCAGAGAGGGGTATCTGCTTCTAAAAGTGAAGTACACGATGCTATCAAGCATATGGACAAAGGGCTTTATCCAAATGCATTTTGTAAGATTTTACCTGACCTTGTAGGTGGCGCAACGGACTACTGTAATATCATGCACGCTGATACAGCAGGCACAAAGACGAGTCTTGCCTATCTATATTGGAAAGAGACAGGAGACTTATCTGTATGGGCTGGTATCGTCCAGGATGCCATAGTTATGAATATTGATGATATGGCCTGCACAGGATGCATAGACAATATTGTTATCTCTTCCACCATAGGTCGTAACAAGTCATTGATACCAGCGGAAGTCCTTAAAGAGGTTATCCAGGGTAGCCAGACATTTATCAAGAAGATGGAAGAGCAAGATATCTTCTTGACGCTCGCAGGTGGAGAGACTGCTGATGTTGGAGATATCGTCAGGACTATAGATGTTGGTATCACTGCCTTTGGACGTATGAAGAGGTCTGAGTTAATCACCAATGATATCCTAGATGGTGATGTGATCGTTGGTCTGTCATCGAGTGGTCAATCTACATATGAGCAAAGTTATAATGGGGGCATGGGAAGCAATGGATTAACCAGTGCTCGGCATGATGTCTTTTCAAAGATATACGCTGCCAGATATCCCGAAAGTTTTGATGATCACATCAATGAAGATTTAGTCTATTGTGGTTCCAAAAAACTCACAGATGCCATTGAGATATCTAAAGACTTTACTACGACTATAGGCAAATTAGTACTCTCACCAACACGTACATACATGCCTGTGATCAAGCGCATGCTTCGTGATAGACGTGCGGGCATCCACGGTATGATCCATTGTACAGGTGGAGCGCAGACCAAAGTGTTGAAGTTTGTCAATGGCTTAAGAATTATAAAGGATAACCTGTTGGATATTCCTCCTTTGTTTCAATTGATCGAAGAGGAGTCAGGTACAAGCCGTAAAGAGATGTATGAGGTTTTCAACATGGGGCATAGACTTGAAATATACTGCTCCAATGATGTAGCTGATCATCTTATCGCTGTCGCAAATGATTATCACATAGACGCCCAGATTATCGGAAGGGTAGAGACTGCAGATAAGAATGAACTTATCATACAAGATAGCAAAGGAACCTATAGATATAACTGATGGGAAAAGCATTGGCTAGATTTTTATTATGGTTATCTGGATGGAAGGCAGATCTTAATCTTCCAGCCGGTCATGAAAGATGTGTTATGATAGCTGCTCCACATACAACTAATTGGGATGCGTACTATATAAAGTTAGCCGCTACAGTTATGGGTATCCCTATTAAAGTGGCTATTAAAGATAATTGGACAAAGGGAATGATAGGTCCATTCATCAGATCGATGGGTGGGTTAGGGATAAATAGAAGTCCCAAAGAGGGGAGAGATCGTCTTAGTCAGACGCAAGTTATGGCTCAATTATTTGAGAATCATGATCGTATAGCCTTAGCTATAGCTCCAGAAGGTACTCGTAAGAGAAGAGATCGCTGGAAGATGGGGTTCTACTGGGTCGCTCATGAAGCTCAGGTACCGATTGCTATGGGGTATCTCGATTATGCCAATAAGATAGCTGGAGTAGGACCTGATGTGATACGCACCACTGGTGTTATAGAAGAAGATATGAAAGCCGTGAACAACTTCTATCGCAAGATTACACCTAGATACCCCGAGAACTTTAGCCTTGACTTACGTTTTGAACCTTATGATAGTTGAAGTTGACCTATAGTTAGGTATAGGAGTATGCCCACCAGATCAACAAGAGTTGAACAGGCAATCTTATCAAAGTAGGGACAACATGCTTACCTTTTGCTCTTGCTTTTTGATGATGAAACAGATTAGCTGGAAACACGGCTATGAGCAAGGCTATTGTCGCCCACGCAGCTATAGACCTCGTAGCAGGTACAATCAGTCCGATCCCTATTAATATCTCAGCAGCACCAACAATGATATTGACTGTCTCTGGTGCTGGTACCCAAGGCGGTGTGATTCTTAAGAAGAACTTTGGGTTTCTGAAGTGACTGATTCCAGCATAAGCATAGAATGCCGCCATGAGATATAAATGCCACATGTCTAATCCATTCATTAGGGAAATATAGGTCCT
>CAZRXJ010000194.1:0-5211 GCA_964604025.1 uncultured Saprospiraceae bacterium
CATTCTTCTTTTGTGCATGATTGGAAACAAAGAATTGAGATAAGTACAAAGCACATAATTATTCTGTTCATCGCAATTTTTTTAGATGTTAGAACTGATACTTAATACGTACTTGAATTGGGGAAGGTTGGCTTTCGCTAAATATTTATCTTCTATAAATTCAAAATTGTTACCAAAACTTGGCGCTCATCATTAAGATAATTGCTATACCAGCTGCTGCACCAGAAACGAAAAGATTCCATTCACGATGTTTAGCTCCTACTACATTGACAATAATGTATCCCACCAACATTGTCAATCCAACGATAACCAATTGTCCAAGTTCAACACCGATATTAAATGCAAAAAGAGGACCAATGATATTTTCATCTTTCCCCATCAGAGATTTGAAAAAATTAGAAAATCCAAGACCATGTATCCAACCAAAAAACAAGGCTAATAGATAGTTCCATCTGATCATGTGTTCTGAATCATGTCGCTTTGATACATTGAATACTGCTGTGATGAATATCGTAAGCGGAATCAAAAATTCGATGATATCGGCTGGGAAAACAACAATCTTAAGTGCAGACAAGGCTAAGGTTATACTATGCCCGATGGTAAAAGCTGTTACAAGCACGAGTATCTTTCTCCAATCCTTGATCATATAGACGGCACATAAAGCCACTACAAATAATATATGATCATAAGCATTGAGATCAAGTATGTGATCAAAGCCGAGTTGTAAGTATGTCTTAAACATGAGGTAAAGATAATATCTCTGACTTATCAATGTAAATATAGGTCCGATCTACACACTTTGTGCACTTTCTTTCGTTAGACTACTCTATGAAAAAACTAATCATTTTGAGTTTTTTCTTTTTGGCCATACTATCTAATGCCCTAAGCCAGGAAGTAATAACTAAGCCCTCAATCTTTCTGGATTGTCAGACTGACTGCTACACTACCTTCTTACGGCAAGAACATGGTTATGTCAATTACAAGAGGGAAAGACAAGGAGCCGATGTCTATATACTTGTAACTGATCAATCAGCAAGTGCTGGAGCAAGAGAGATACAATTGATTTTTCTCTATGCTGATACAACAATATCCAAGGCTGACACCATAAAATATTATAGACCTGCCAATGTCTCTGAACTTGAAGAACGCGACTTATTCGTAAAGCACTTTAAGAAAGGAATATTACCTGCTCTAATGAAGTCAGACATGTTTGATCATATAGATTATACAGTCACGGATATAACAGAAGGCAATGAAGATTTGTCAACAGAGGAGGTTGATCCATGGAAATATTGGTCATTTAATCTTGGCGTTGACCTTAGAGTTAATGGAGAAGCAAGTTTTGAAGAACAATCGTACAACGCAAGGTTTTCTGCATCACAAGTCAAAGAATCACATAAATTGTTCTTTTTTACAAGATATCGCTTACAACAATCTTCTTTCACATTATCAGATGGAGAAGAAGTCAACAGTGAGAATGAACGCAACAACTTTTTTGTTCAATATGTAAAGAGTATTGGCCCTAAATGGTCAGTTGGAGCAAGAACATTTGCTGGTTCGTCTTCATTTGGCAATACGGATTTTGAATCTTTTTTTAGACCAGCGATCGAGTACAATATCTTTCCTTATTCAGAAAGTAGCACGAAGAGATTCAGCTTTCTATATTCTACAGGCATTGAGTATAAGAACTATACAGAGCTTACCATATTTGATAAATTAGAAGAAACACGATGGCGACATGGACTGGATATAGAATATGTCCTCACTCAAAAATGGGGGTTTATAGAATTTGATATTGAGTTTGATCAGTACTTACATGATCTGAGTCTTTATAGCATCTCCTTTAATCCCAATGTGGAACTCAATCTTGTAAAAGGATTAAGTTTAGAATTTGGTGGCTTTATTTCATTTGTAGGAGATAGAATAAATATATCTAAAGGCGAAGTATCGGATCAAGACATTATACTTCAGAACAGACAGTTAGACACTAACTACTCTTACTTGACTTACTTTGGTTTTAATTATCGCTTTGGCACTAAGAACAACAATATAGTTAACCCAAGGTTCTAATTACAATTAGAAAAATCTGTCAATAGAATCAATCTCTTTCAAATCGTCAACGAACAAGCATTATGGTGCCTGAAGCCATAACCGGATCTCCATTAATGAGAAACCCCTCCATAACATAAGGATATACTCCTATCTCGACATCTTGATTGTTTCTACCAGTTCCATCCCACTCAGGAGACTCTTCGGAGTATTGCCATATAAGCCCACCCCAGCGATCGTAGATATTGAAAAAGTTAATCCCTCCTAAGCTTAATCCAAACGGTGATATAAAATATGTATCGTTGTTATTATCCCCATTTGGAGAAAAAATATTGGGAATATAAATCGAAACATCGGTATCTAGACTTATGTCAAGAGTATCAGTTGCTTGGCAATCTTTATCAGATATTGCAAAAGCAATCAGTCTACTATCTCTTAAAGGAAGAAATGTAAATGAAGTCTCATCATTAAAACCGGACAATTCTTCAGGCCAAGTGATAGATGCTATATTGGAATTAGAAAGTACATCAATCTGAACTTCTTCTCCTAATAAGAGATCCAAGTCTTCGCCAAGATCAATTGTAAATAACTCAGGATTAGAAAGCGATATCGACGCTTCTGCAAAACAATTAAATCTATCCTCTATCAACACATCATAGTCTGCTGCCAAAAGGTCTTCTACCACTAGACCTTCAAAATCATTTCCAGCAATATTGATATTATAAGGTGGAAAACCACCTGATACATTAGCGGCAGATATAACTCCGTCTGCAGCTCCATTACAAGTAGGATCTTCACTAGATACATCAGCAGAGAGCACCGCTCTTCTAACCGTATCAAGATGGATTGTTACTATGCTATCACAACCAAATCTAGAAGTAAGAGACTCCACATACAATCCAGGTTCTATCAATAATGCGCCTCCTAATGCTAGAGCAGTGCCTCCACAGATCGTATCAAATCTTTCAAACTCTCTTTGTGTCGATGTTATAGAAATTGTATCCGAAAAAAATCGGCACTTGTTATTGCTAAAACTAGAAATAGTTGAAGCTGTAGAATATCTGAAGATCGAAAATTCGTTAGGCCCAAATCCAGCATAAGTCAGACGACTTCTTTCTTGACCCTCTATAACTTCCCAGTTAACATTGTCAGTACTTACCTCCCATTGATACAATCGATCCTCATCTTCTTCTCCTTCTATTAATGCCACTAATCTCAACGGAAGATCTTCTTCACATACGATGTTATTGCCGTCTATAAGTGACACTTCACTCTGAGGTCCGCATGCTCTGAATGAGATATTGTCTAATGCCAGATCATTACCAGTACCACCAGGTGCATTATTGCGAAGAGATAACTTAACACTGGTTTGATCTGGAACAGTGTTGAAACTAAATGAAAATGTGTTCCAAGTTTCATTTTGTCTTATGTTGCCCGTGCCCAGCACCACTTCATCATCAATTAGAAAGTCAACATTGGGATCAGAATGCCCTCCGATGGGTCTTCTTACAACATTGATAATATCCGCCGAAAACTCATAGGAAGTGTTGTCACAAAGTCCATCAACAATTTCTTCATAAAAGAGTCCAGGTTCAAATGAAGCATTGACGACCATCATATAACCATTAGGGTCGCTACTATTATCTCTAAGCGGTAACCATGTACCAAATAGAAAATTCCATCGGCCCATATCATTGGTGATGATATATTCTCCGTCAAAAGGTGAACCTTCCTGTACATATCTATAGCCAGGTGCTAACATAGGATCAACTTGAATATTGTTAGCTTGACCTGATCCAAAATCCCCAGCTGTAAAGAGATTTTCTCCCAACCCTCCAGGGCATTCTTGTGCAACTGTTGACCATGACACCCACAATAGAAGTGACAATATGTGATATACCTTTTTGCTCATTGACTAATACATAGATATAAATCTTAGACTAAAAATCCAACTTAGCCTAAGACAAGTCCTAGTGAAAAAAGAAGGATAACACCAGCCGTAGTCAACGCTAATTGCTTCAGATATGGATCTAATTGTTTTGGATCAGTCTTACTCTTAACGGCCAAAAAATTGATCACCAACAAAGGAGAAAGCAATAAAAAAAGCCACTTGAAGCTTACGCCAAATGATTCATAGATCCCATATGTTATTAATGCAATCAGTGAAAGGCATAATAATATAGCATGATAGATAACCGCAGATCTGCGACCTATCTGTACGGGAATGGATCTTTTGCCCGCTATAATATCAGACTCTATATCTCTTATGTTATTGACATTGAGTACACCAACACTCAGTGCTCCACATGCGACAGCGGGCAGTAACAACTTCCAATAAAAAATGCCTGTCTGAAGATAATAACTCCCAAGCACAGTGACCAATCCAAAAAATATGAAAACAGATATATCGCCTTTGCCACTGTATCCATAAGGATTAGAACCAGCAGTATAATTGATAGCTGCCCATATCGCCAACAGCCCTAGTATAACAAATACACTTTGCGTCATCCAATCATCGATAGCTACATAAATCAAACTCAATCCCAATATCAATGATATCAAAGCCAATAGCCTAACAGCACTTTTCATTTGCGAAAGCGATATCGATCCAGACTGTACAGCGCGAGTAGGGCCTTGTCTATCTTGGTGATCAGCTCCATGGATACTATCACCATAGTCGTTAGCAAGATTAGAAAGGATCTGAAGACTGATAGCGGTTAATAAGGATAGCACTGCAATGATCCATCTAAAAGATCCATCAGCATGTGCTATACTATGTCCCATGATCATAGTAGACAAAGACAGTGGCAATGTCCTTAACCGAGCAGCTTCTATCCATGACTTTACCGACATACCCATCTTAGAGATTATGGAAAAGATGCTAATATATCTTCCTCAAAACTGAATCTACACCTGGAATATGCAAATTCTACGATTACTTGAAAACTATTGAGTAAGCCTTGACACCTTTTCATCTACATATATACTCTTTTCATAGAAATTATTGATTACTCTCTATACTTGCCATTACCTTAGACGCCATATAAATGTTATAATGAGAAAACTATACTTCATTGTTATCACCCTCTTGATCAGTGGTGGCCTAAACGCCCAAGAAATATGGGATCTTGAGAAATGTATCAGCTATGCAATCAATAATAG
>CAZRXJ010000195.1:0-5129 GCA_964604025.1 uncultured Saprospiraceae bacterium
TTTATTTCCAATTGAACACGATGATATATGGTCATTCTATAAGAAGTCTGAAGCGAGTTTTTGGACAGCAGAAGAGATAGATCTTCATCAAGATATAAGTGACTGGGAGAATAAGCTTAATGATAACGAGAGACACTTTGTAAAACATGTTCTTGCATTTTTTGCAGCCAGTGATGGGATCGTCAATGAGAATCTGGCGGAAAATATGGTGAGTGAGGTTCAGTATACAGAAGCAAAGTTCTTCTATGGGTTCCAGATTATGATGGAGAATATCCACTCTGAGACCTACTCACTACTCATTGATACTTATATAAAAGATACGAAGGAAAAGAAATACCTGCTTAATGCGATAGAAACGCTCGAATGTGTAAAGAAAAAAGCAGAATGGGCTTTCAGATGGATTGATAATGGGAGTTTTGCCGAGCGATTGATAGCCTTTGCAGCTGTAGAAGGTATATTTTTCAGCGGATCATTCTGTTCTATCTTTTGGCTAAAGAAGAGAGGCTTGATGCCGGGATTATCTTTTTCTAATGAGTTGATCTCAAGAGATGAAGGCATGCACTGTGATTTTGCTTGCTTACTATATAACCAACATATACAAAACAAATTACCCAAAGAGACGATCGCTGAGATGATCACCAACGCGGTAGACATAGAGAAAGAGTTTGTCTCTGATGCGATCCCAGTCAATCTTATTGGCATGAACGCAGAGCTTATGTGTCAGTATATAGAGTTTGTGGCAGATAGGTTATTAGGGGCATTGGGCAATGATAGGATTTACAATGTTGAGAATCCATTTCCATGGATGGAGCTAATATCCCTTCAAGGAAAGACCAATTTTTTCGAGAAGCGGGTTGGGGATTATCAAAAAGCTGGAGTGATGGCAGATAAAGAGAAGCAAGTATTCTCTATAGACGAAGATTTTTAGCGTAACAGATAGAAAAACTAAATATCCAAAAAACCATAAATACCAATTAGAATATGCAGGTAGTAAAGAGAAGTGGGAAATCAGAATCAGTAAGCTTTGACAAGATTACTGCACGGGTCAAAAAGCTATGTTATGGCTTAGACCCTAATCATCTGGAGTCTATTGAGATCGCTAAAAAAGTGATACAAGGTCTTTATGATGGGGTTTCTACTACCGAACTTGACAACCTTGCTGCTGAGACATCAGCATCAATGGCTGCGTACCATCCTGATTATGCTATTCTTGCAGCAAGGATAGCAGTATCTAATCTACATAAGAACACTGACAAGTCGTTTTCATCTACAATGGAAGGGCTTTATAACTATATAGATCCAAAGACAGGGGCTCAAGCAGGCCTGATTGGAGATTCAACTATTGAAATAATCCGAGCTAATAAGGATGTACTCAATTCAGCTATCATATATGACAGGGACTACGACTTTGATTATTTCGGATTTAAAACACTAGAACGTTCGTACTTATTAAGAATGAATGGGCAAGTTGTAGAACGTCCACAGCATATGCTTATGAGAGCAGCAGTTGGTATCCATGGTAATGATATCGATGCTGCGATAGAAACTTATAATCTGATGTCTGAGAAGTGGTTTGTTCATGCCACACCTACTTTGTTTAATGCAGGTACACCGAAGCCTCAGTTAAGTTCATGCTTCTTATTGACAATGACTGAAGATAGTATATCTGGCATATTTGAAACACTTTCTAGGTGCGCAAAGATCAGCCAGTCAGCTGGAGGGATAGGACTGAGCTTACACAACATCAGAGCTAAAGGAAGTTATATAAAAGGAACAGGTGGAACATCCAATGGTATTGTTCCCATGTTAAAAGTCTTTAATGATACTGCGAGATATGTCGACCAGGGTGGAGGAAAACGTAAAGGTGCATTTGCTATGTATCTTGAGCCTTGGCATGCCGACATCTTCGACTTTTTAGACCTTAAAAAGAACCATGGCAAAGAAGAAATGAGAGCCCGTGATTTATTTTATGCCATGTGGATCTCTGACCTCTTTATGAAAAGAGTAAAAGCAGATGAACAGTGGTCATTGTTCTGCCCAAGTGAGTGCCCAGGTCTCGACGAGGCTTATGGCGAAAAGTTTGAACAACTTTATACTCAATACGAAAGCCAAGGCAAAGCTATGAAGACCATCAAAGCGCAAGATTTATGGTTCGCAATATTAGAATCTCAGATAGAGACAGGTACACCATATATACTATATAAGGACGCATGTAATGAGAAGTCTAATCAGAAAAACCTTGGGACGATAAAGTCGAGTAATCTCTGCACTGAGATATTAGAGTACACATCACCTGATGAAGTTGCTGTCTGTAACCTTGCATCTATCTCACTTCCGAAATTTGTGACTGATGGGGTATTTGACTTTGAAGAACTACACAGAGTAACAAGGGTGATCACTCGTAATCTTAATAAGATCATTGATGTTAATTACTATCCAGTTCCGGAAGCACAGAACTCTAACTTTAGACATAGACCTATCGGTATAGGAGTGCAAGGACTTGCAGATGCATTCATATTATGCAGACAACCTTTTGATAGCCCAGGAGCCAAACAATTGAACAAAGATATTTTTGAAACGATTTACCATGCATCCGTTTCAGAGTCTAATGCCCTTGCACAACGCGATGGCTCATATGAGACATTCAAAGGCTCTCCAGCCAGTAAAGGTATATTACAGTTTGACATGTGGAATGTCAAGCCTTCCGATAGATATGACTGGGCTGGTTTGAAAAAAGAAATTAAGAAAACAGGTATGCGTAACAGCTTGTTGCTGGCACCTATGCCGACGGCTTCGACTTCGCAGATACTCGGTAACAATGAGTGTATCGAGCCTTATACTTCTAATCTCTATTCTAGAAGAACACTTAGTGGAGAATATATCATAGTCAATAAGCACTTATTAAAAGATCTAATCGAAAGAGATCTCTGGAATGAAGACATGAAGGAGCGATTGATGATGTCTAATGGTTCTGTACAAGACTTTCCTGATATACCGCAAGACTTAAAAGACCTTTATAAGACAGTATGGGAGATCAGCCAGAAAGTGATTATCGACCTTGCGGCAGACAGAGGCGCTTATGTATGTCAGAGTCAGAGTCTCAATCTATTCGTTGAGAATCCAAACTTTGGAAAACTTACTTCTATGCATTTTTATGCTTGGCAGAAGGGACTCAAGACTGGTATGTACTACCTCAGATCTAAGGCAGCTGTAGATCCGATCAAATTTACAGTAAGTGCAAAAAATCAGAAGACCAGTGTGACCAATACAGATGCGACTCATCCTGAAATGGAAACAGCAGAAGGCGAAGTATGTACGATGGAAGATGGGTGTCTTATGTGCGGTAGTTAGTATTGAAAAAATCTCAATTTAATATATCAGAAAGAAGCAGTTAGAATAAGATCTACTGCTTCTTTCACTTTTATACCTGCGGGTCCTTTGAATATATGCAGCCGTTCTTCTTGTCTGCTGAGTTCATAGTTAATCTGAGGATTAGGATCCACATAATATATACGAGCGTGATCAGGTGCATAGGACGTGAGGCTTGCAGCAGGGTAGACCTGCATTGAGGTACCAATGATCAGCACGTGGTCGGCATCTACCATGTGACCTATGGCTTCTTCTAACTTAGGAACTGCTTCTCCGAACCATACTATGTGTGGTCGTAATTGGCTACCCAGTGCACATAAGTCACCCTCATGTAAGTCCTTATCCCAGTCATAGATCAATGAAGGATCTTTTAGACTTCTCACTTTAGTAAGTTCTCCATGTAAGTGGATTATCTTCTTATTACCGGCTTGCTCATGAAGGTTGTCTACATTCTGTGTGATGATTACAGTATCAAGTTGTTCTTCAAGTCTTAACAACTCACGATGCCCATTATTAGGCTCAACTGTCTTCAATTGTTGTCTGCGTTGATTATAAAAGTCTAGTACAAGCGGCCGGTTACGTGCCCATCCTTCTGGTGTTGCAACTTCTTGTACATCATGGCCTTCCCAGAGTCCATCGGCATCCCTGAATGTCTTGATACCACTTTCAGCGCTGATCCCTGCTCCGGTTAATACACAGATTTTTTTCATTTTGTATATCCTTTGCTGCAAGATCGCTAAATCAACGTTTGTTTGTTATGGTTTTAATCAAAAACGCACACTTTACTACTCAGTATTCTAATAGATTAACTTCTTGGGGAGTTTATATAATCGCCGTTCAATTGATAAGAAAGGACAGATAGGATCTTTCATCGGACCAGCTACCTAGAACGAGCCAGCTTGGCCATCTCTTCGCGCTAATGGCTCTTTTTATGGTTTCCTAACAGCTAATAAAGCTACATCGAGATATTGTATCAGATCCGATGGAGTCAAAGTCATCTCATGGTGGTGTTGAACATAGAGATCTGCCGCATGTCCATGTATAAAAGTAGCTATCATACATGCTTCCTGCGGACTATATCCCTGAGCACTTAAGGCACTAAGCATACCAGCAAGAACATCTCCACTTCCTCCCTTAGCCAAAGCAGGATTGCCACTATTATTATAATATATGTTACCGTCAGGGGTGGCGATAGATGAGTATCGTCCTTTCAAGATAATGAAGACTCCAAGTTCTATTGCCTTTTGTCGTTGGAGTTCAACTCTGTTATGGTGGCTATCTGTCTTACCGAACAGTCGTTCAAACTCCTTGATATGTGGTGTCATTATGGTGTTCTTGGGAATCTTACTTTGCCATTTGTGATTAGCGATTATATTAAGTGAATCAGCATCTAATATGAGTGTCTTTTCGATTTCATTTAAGATCAATTTTACTAAGGTCGATGCTTCTTCTGATTGACCAAGACCTGGTCCAATGCAGACCGTGTTCATGCTGTTGATAGATCGTACATTGAGTTCATGGACTTCGACAAACTCTGGGTGCATATTCTTTTCATTTGATGTTTTTTTATCATTAAAATATACAAATGTGTAGCCCGCGCCCATCTTCATACAGGCCATAGCAGAGAGTAGTCCCGCGCCACTCATATGATAATTACCTATAATTTGTAGTGCTTTGCCCGTCAATCCTTTATGATCGAATGATTTTCTCTTTTTAAGGACTTTAGTTATGTCTTTTTCACCAAATAGAAAGTGGTTACA
>CAZRXJ010000196.1:0-5126 GCA_964604025.1 uncultured Saprospiraceae bacterium
TGTACAATGAGTCATGCCTCATTCTATAAGATGAAGTTGAAGCCTACCTTTTTTAAAAATACTCAATTGCAAGAGGTTGATTTTACGGAGGCAGACTTGACGGATGCCATATTTGACAATTGTGATTTAGCAAGAGCTATATTTGATCATACGATTATAGAACGTGCAGATTTTACAACATCGTATAGCTATACTATCGATCCTGAGAAGAATAGAATCCGACAGGCAAAGTTTTCTATATATGAAGTGAAGGGGCTTCTTGATAAGTATAACATTGTTATAAAGCAATAGGGTGGGAGGTTGTCTTTGAATGCTGGTTCTAATTAGAATTGTACCATCAGATCACCTTTGAACATTCTTTCTATACCATCGTCCATCATTACTTTAGCAACATAAAGGTATACGCCTGGTTGTACATCTTCATTCCTATGTTGACCATTCCATCCGTCGCTTTCTTTGCTTATAAGGTTGGTGTCTGCAAATACTTCATGCCCCCATCTATTAAATATAACTAAGGAGCTTACTTCCAGTATATCGTCGTCTCCTGTAACCATGAATCTGTTGTTACCAATAGTACTATATGGATTGAAGATATTAGGGAAGTATACATTATAATATTTTAAGTTGATAGTAACCAAACTGTCACACCCGATAGATGATACTAGTCGAACCGGATATTGCCCTTCTTTATAAAATTCTGAATTTTCAAATCTAAATTTCTCTCCTTCAAATATTTTGACATTAATTTGTTCGCCGTCTAATGATGAAATACTGAGTTCCAATACTACAGTACTATCGCAATTATTGACATCCTTAAAAGTTTCTTCATAAAGCCCTGGCTCGGAGATATTTTGATTGCCAAATGAATACACTTCTCCACTACAGATGTTTACAAAGTCTGTCGCTGCTAAAGAAGGTGTCTTGTAATTGAATTTTTGTGTCAATGAACAACTTCCATTGTTAGTAATGCTTTGTACTTGATATTCTCCTTCTCCATAGATCTGAGTCAACTGATTCGCTGTTTCTCCTAGGAGGGCTACACCATCTTTATACCACTGATATCGCAATCCTGATTCTTCTTCTATGGCTAATGAAAAATCCTCCGAACATGGATGATTGACTTCTGAGATTCTAAAGTCAAAAGCTCTAGCATCATCCAGGAGAAGATTATCAAAAAAGTAATAAGAACCTTGTGAACTGCTTGTTGAGTCACAGCTTGGACCTATGGCTATCGCTTTTATGTCATCAAGAGGTACGGCTTCAATAAAAGTTTTGACCCACGACGAGCTTGTAGTGGCGGATACTCTTTTTGATCCAAGCCTCACCCAATTAAAACCATTAGTGGGGCAACCTAAGTTTTCATTTCCAACACCAAATGGAAGGTAGTCACAGTCTGTTGTTCCAAAAAAAGTGATTTCGATAGATGGAGATCTTCGCTGATCAATAAAACCAAGATCAAATTCGAACCTATATGTTTCGCCAGCGAGTAATGGACTTGGCAGACATGCTCCGGCATATTCTTTCCAACTCGGAGAATTTATACCATTGTTTAGACGACCATCTCTAAATCCCACGATTCCCTGTCCATCAGGAAAAGGCAGAGGCGGAGGAGAGTTTATCCAACCAAGCCAGCCACATGTGTGTAAGTAGTCTGTTGTCGGTTCTGAAGCTTGTATCCATCCACTTGCACAGGCTAGCATTCTTCCTTCGGAAGGGCAACAATCCTGTTCCTCAAATGAAGGATTTGGAATTAGGGAGACAGGCTCAACTATGGTGCAGACACAATCATCATCATTAATGTCAATTAGTCCATCTTCATCGTCATCTAACGCATTGTCACAGATCTCAAGTGTGACTTGTGCAGATAGATGAGAACAAGGGATATAACATCCTAATACTAAAAGTGTGATGAGCAATAGGTATCGATGCATTATCCGTCTTATAGATTTTCTTACGCCCATCACATAATTAGTAAATTAGTATCTACTAATTATAACGTATCATTTGTCTTATTTGTAGCCTTAGTCATGTTCGTTAATGATTATATAAGATTAACAACACTTTAATTTGATAAACTCACGAGCTATCATGTATTATAACTGAATGATAGAAGTGAACTTTTAAGCCCTCTCTTCTTTTGTGTCCGACAGTTATATGAGAGCAAGGACTATCATACTATAGAGGTTTTTGTCCAACTTTACTGTTAGATAATTGCAGTCAATAATGGATTCTAATTAGAACAAAACCATCAAGTCTCCTTTGAACATTCTTTCGACGCCATCATCCATGACTACTTTTGCTACATAGAGATATACACCAGGTTGTACATCTTCATTTTTATGACGACCATTCCATCCATCGCTTTCTTTGCTTAACAAGTTGTTGTCAGCAAAAACCTGTTGTCCCCATCTATCAAAGACGACAAGTGAAGTAATCTCTATCAGATCCCTTCCACCTGATACCATAAACCTGTCATTACCACTTACACTATTGGGTGAGAATATGTTAGGCATATAAACATGGTAATAATCTAAGTTGATGGTTACCAGACTATCACATCCAAGTATGGATGATAATTGTGCTATGTGTTGCCCTTCAGTTTTTAATGCTTGACTACCGATATTGTATTCTTCACCTTCAAATATTTTTACATTGATCTCACCGCCATCAAGTGGCAATACATTAACATCTAAGACTACATTGCTATCGCAATTATTTACATTTTTTAAAGTCTCTAAGAATCGACCTGAATCTGTGATGGTTTGAGTACCAAAAATGTATTGGTCTCCTTCACAAAGGTTGATCTGTTCTGTATTATTGATGATTGGTATAGTGTAAATGTATTCTTTGGTTAGTGAGCAACTGCCATCTGTGGTAGTTGTTCTGACTTGATATGATCCTTCTCCATACATCTGACTTAATTGAGTGCCTACTTCATCTATAAGAGCGATGCCATCTTTATACCATTGATAGATTAGACCTGGTTCTTCTGGTATCATGAGAGAGAAGTCTTCAGAGCAAGGATGATTAACTTCAGTGATCACAAATTCAAACGACCGAATATCATCCAAAACAAGATTGTCGAAAAAGTAATATGTGCTTTCACTGCTTGATGTAGGATTACAGCTTGGCCCTATAGCGATAGCTGTTATATCATTTCTAGGAACTACATCTATAGATGTTAGAACCCACGAGGGTCCTCCGTTGGAAGATACACGGCGTGAGCCAAGCTCGACCCAATTGGGACCATTAGTCGGGCAACCAAAATCATCTTGTCCTTCACCAAATGGAAGATTAATACAGTCACTTGTTCCAAAAAAAGTTATATCAATTGCTGGTGATTTTATAAAATCGACAAAGCCTATATAAAACTCGAAGCGATATCTTTCTGATGCTTTTAATGGACTCAAGAGGCATGCTCCTGCATATTCTTTCCAGTTGTTTTCTGGTGCACTTTGAAAGTTTCTACCATCTCTGAATCCCATGATAGCTTCACCATCTGGAAAAGGCAATGGAGGAGGAAAGTTATCCCAACCACTCCAACCACAATTGTGGAGATAGTCGGTGGTAGGCTCAGATGCTTGTATCCAGACGTCTGCACAATTGAGTTGACTTCTATTGTTAGGACAGCAATTCATATCTTCAAAAGAAGGATTGGGTATGGCTGATACTGGTTCTATAACCGTGCAAATACAATCATTGTCATTTAAGTCTATAAAGCCATCGCCATTATCATCAATTGCATTATTGCAGATTTCTATATCATTAGATTGGGCTGATATATATGACGAGTCATAAGTACTACTCAGTACCAATGTCATGACCACTAGAAATTGACAAGTCCACCTTCTTGAATTGACGATCATTCTCACATTTAAATCTACGCTTTTATTCTTGCCTTATAAGTGACTGATTCAATAGCCGTTTGATTGGTCATATAAGGGACACTCCAAAAATTGAAGAACTTGATGGACTTAGTTATGTGTTAATGTCAATAGAGCCGCAAGATCCACCTGAGCTTACCAAGAATTTCTTTTTAAATTGTAGGATATAAATTATCGTCGGTATGAGCATTGACAAATCACGTCGAGCATTTTTAGAACTTGCAGTAAAGACTGGAATTCTATCTCCACTTGTGGTGTCAGGTATGTATGGCTGTAAAAACCAGAGCTCGAATTCAAGTTCACTAGACTTGTCAACCCGCAAAGGACTTGACATTCTCATCCTAGGAGGTACTAGTTTTTTAGGTCCACATCAGATCGCATATGCTATAAGTCGAGGGCATAAGATTACAACTTTCACAAGAGGAAAAACAAAGCCTACAATTTATACTGAATTGTTTGATCAAGTAGAACAATTAATAGGCGATAGGAATGATAATCTTACGGCACTTGAAAATAGAAATTGGGATGCTGTAATAGACAATTCTGGTCGAATGGTGGCATGGACAAAAAGCACGGCCCAACTTTTGAAAGATAATTGTGACTTATATTTATATACTTCATCCACGGGTGTCTTTTATCCTTACGTCAATAGTGACTTCATAGAAGAAAGTGAAATAGTACTTGAAGTACCAGAAGGAGTAGGTGAAGAGATGAAGATGGAATATGACTATGGTGTCATGAAGGCCAATTCTGAGCTTGAAACGATCAATGCATTTGGCGCAGACCGATCTATAATTGTAAGACCTACTTATATGATTGGACCATCGGATAGGACCAATCGGTTTATACATTGGCCGATAAGATTGAGTAGAGGTGGAGAGACATTAGTGCCGGGCAAGACAGGTGATCGAGTGCAATATCTAGATGTCAGAGATGCGGCAGAATGGATGATAAGATTGATCGAGAACAAGAATGCAGGCACGTACAATGCAGTTGGCCCTCATAAAGCTCAAGACATATATGGATTTGTAGAAGAAGCTAGCGGTGCCTTCGATGTCGATGCCACTTTTGTAAATATCGATGACTTCCAATTTTTAAAAGATCATGGAGTTTACTATCTCGTGCCATGGATCATGCCTGAAGGAAACAATAAAGGCTCTTCGCTAATCAATAACGTTAAAGCCTTTGATCAAGGCCTATTATGTCGTCCACTTATAGAAACTATAAAAGATACATATGACT
>CAZRXJ010000197.1:0-5109 GCA_964604025.1 uncultured Saprospiraceae bacterium
GATGAGTTTGGCTCAATAAAGTGCTACATAAACCTGAGCCACGCATCAGCTTCGCTGTTTCGCAACTCGATGTCCCCCGGACATCGACTCTGACGATGTCAGAGGAAGTTGCTCAACCCTCAAAATGAAAGGAGAGGGTGATGGTGCGGCTTAGAAGTTTTTCTATGACACTGGCTTCTACAATCTGATCATTGAAGATTAGAATATTGTTGATGCCTTGAGAGTATTTGATCTCCGGAGAAAGGATGAAAAATTGAAAAAAGAACTGCATCCCAAATCCAGCTTCCAATTGAAAGTCATGAGGTGATATTTTTATAAAGTCATCCGCTTGACGTGTCTGAGAATTACTCGCTACATCAAATGAATAATTTAAGCCCGCGACGATAAAAGCACGCTTATCTTTATATGGTGCCGACTTGTATCTTATGTGAAATGGGATCTCTGCAAATATCGACTCCACCGTTTTTCTATTGACCGTTCTTATTTGGGTCATAGGATCTATTTGTTCATTGAAGTCAAGTTGTCTCGTAGCAAAGGAAATGCCAGGGAGCATCCTAAAATCAAAGAACTCCCCGAACTTGTAATTGATAATTCCGTGTACATCAAATCCCGCAGATGCCGCACCTCGTGCTAACTGAACATCTGGATTGCCGATAAACTTTCTCGCATGAAACACTTGATGCTTAGAACTATTAAAGCCAAGTGAGATACCAAAGTATAGATCCTTGCTTTTGTAATCGTCATAGTTGATGTTTTGACGTCCTTTATATTGGCCTGAGACCAGAGTGATACAAGAGAATAGAGCTATAAGTACTCCTATTTTTCTCCTATGTAAAGACAACATATACCAAAAGACAGTGCGCGCCATCGACAATTTTTAAAACCCACTTCTTCCATAACTTTCGTGAAGTCATCATAACCAGGAAATGCTTGAACAGAATCGTATAGATATGTATAAGCTTTTTTATCCTTGGAAAACAACTTTCCTATTGTTGGAAGAATCAGGCGGAAGTATAAATTAAACACCTGCTTGATAGGAAATATTGTAGGCTTTGTAAACTCTAATACCATCAATGGCTTGCCTGGTACAAGAACCCTATGTAGCTCGCGAAGTCCCAACTCGAGGTTTTCAAAATTTCGTACGCCAAAAGAAATCATCGCTCCATCATATGTCGCCTCTTCTGATTGGATTTGTTCGCTATCTCCTACTCTGAGCGATACCCTTGGATGAAGCCCTTGTTTTTCTACTTTTTCTATACCTAAGGCGACCATATTGGGCGAAAGATCAATGCCGGTGATCTTGGTGTCAGGAAGGGATTTGGCAGCCATGACGGCCAGATCTGCAGTCCCAGTAGCCATATCAACGATATGAGTTGGTGAGTAGACTTTCATCTCTTGGATCAATCGCTTGCGCCATGACCTATCTATACCGAGTGATAAGAGCCGGTTGAGCATGTCATAACGACCCGCTACTTTGTCAAACATTTCTTTGATTTCGACTTTTTTCGACTGATCTGATTTATATGGTTTTACGACTCGATTCATACTTCTTTGCTTGGTACAATTAGTAGATAATATTTCGCTTGACGCAAATTAACTAAATAGGTCATTCATCAACTTTTTTTTAATATGTAAAAGCCTTAAATATGAATACTTTATGTCCTCTGAACTAGGCTGATTTAGCCAACAAAAGGTTACCTTTGCGGCTTGATCTTTGGAGCATAATTCGCGCTTACACCTATCATAAAATCTTTACCAGCGGATATGTTCATAAACAGTTACAAATATGGCGGAAAAAGAGAGGATTATACCGATTAATATTGAAGATGAGATGAAGTCAGCTTACATCGATTATTCGATGTCGGTGATTGTGGCAAGAGCACTTCCTGATGTGAGAGACGGTCTTAAACCAGTACACCGAAGGATACTCTATGGTATGTCCGAGTTAGGCCTAACAATAGGTAAGCCTCATAAGAAGTCTGCAAGGATAGTTGGAGACGTTCTAGGACGCTATCATCCACACGGTGACGGATCTGTCTATGACGCGATGGTAAGACTCGCTCAGGAGTGGAACATGCGTTACCCTCTGGTCGACAAGCAAGGTAACTTTGGATCAATCGAAGGTGATGGCCCAGCGGCCATGAGGTATACAGAAGCAAGATTAGCTCGTATCAGTGATGACATCATAAGTGATATCAAGAAAGACACTGTTGAGTTTACTAATAACTTCGATGATTCACTTCAAGAACCGACTGTACTGCCGACAAGAGTACCTAATCTACTGATTAATGGTGCTTCAGGTATAGCTGTAGGTATGGCTACGAATATGATGCCTCATAATCTATCGGAAGTAGTGGATGGGGTAATTGCGACTGTTGATAATCCTGACATTACGACTGAAGGGTTAATGGAGCATATCAAGGCCCCAGATTTTCCAACAGGAGGTGTGATCTATGGGATGGATGGTATCAAGCAAGCCTTTGAGACTGGAAGAGGAAGAGTTGTACTCAGAGGAAGAGCAGAAGTACAAACCAACAAGAATGGAAGAGACTTCATCGTCATCACAGAGATCCCTTATCAGGTCAATCAAAGCTCTCTAGAGATAAAGATTAAAGAAGCGATAGAATCTGAAAAAGTAAAAGGAGTCTCCAGTATCCGTAACGAATCGGACAGACATGGCATACGGATCGTACTTGATCTGAAGATGGATGCGATCGCTAACGTTGTTATCAGCCAGTTATATAAGTATACACCGTTACAGACTTCATATGGTGTCAACAATGTTGTCTTGGTCAACGGAAGGCCCCGTACGCTTAATCTTAAGCAGATCATTGAGGAGTTTATCAAGTTTAGACTTGAAGTAATCGTACGACGTACCCAGTTCGATCTTAAAAAAGCCGAAGACCGAGCACATATCCTCGAAGGATTGCTAATAGCCCTTGATAACTTGGACGAAGTGATCGCTCTGATTAGAGCATCTAAGACAGTCGATGAGGCGAAAGAAGGATTGATGTCCAAGTTCAAGTTGTCTGAGCTTCAAGCCAAGGCCATACTTGAGATGAGATTGATGCGACTAACTGGATTAGAGCGTGAGAAAGTGCAGAATGAGTATGATGAGTTGATGGCAAAGATCGCGGACTTAAAAGACATACTCTCTAACGAAGTACGCAGAAAGACAATTCTTAAAGATGAGATACTTGAAGTAAAGGAAGCTTTCGGAGATGAACGCCGGACTGAGATCATACATGCCGACGGAGAGATCTCAATCGAAGACATGATCCCTAATGATAAAGTGGCAGTAAGTATATCGAGCTTAGGATATATCAAGAGGACGAAGTCAGATGAATTTAGAAGTCAGTCAAGAGGAGGAAGAGGATCTAAAGGGAGCAAGACCCGTGATACTGATTTTGTAGAGCACTTATTCATCGCTCATACACATAACTATCTATTGTTATTTACGGAGCAAGGTCGATGTTTCTGGTTGCGTGTTTATGAGATACCCGAGGCATCTAAAAATTCAGCAGGAAGAGTGATTCAAAACATCATATCGCTACCCAAAGATGATCAAGTAAGAGGGTATATCATTGTCGAAGATCTCAAGAATGAAGAATTTCTTGATGAACACTTTATTATGTTTTGTACGAGAAATGGTGTGATTAAAAAGACGCCATTAGAGGCATTTTCAAGACCAAGAGCTAACGGTATCAATGCGATTACCATTAGAGAGGGTGATCAATTGTTAGAGGTTAAACTAACTAATGGTAATAATGAAGTCTTCTTAGCTAACCTAGGAGGTCGAGCGATTAGATTTCCAGAAGCGAAAGTTCGTTCGATGGGAAGATCAGCAGCGGGCGTAAAAGGTATAACCTTAGACAATGACAGCGATAAAGTGATCGGCATGGTATGTATCGACCCCATGGATGAGGCGACTACTATATTTGTAATATCTGAGAATGGATATGGTAAGCGATCTGGATTTGAAGAGTATCGTATGACCAATCGAGGAGGTAAAGGAGTAAAGACGCTTAATGTCACTGACAAGACAGGAGCATTGATATCTCTCAAAGGGATAACCAATGATGACGATCTAATGGTTACTACTAAGAATGGTATCATGATTAGGATTAAAGCCGAAGACTTTAGGATAATGGGAAGAGCGACACAAGGAGTTAAGGTTATTAATGTGGGCAAAGGGGATAGCATATCCGATGTAGCAGTGATCAAAAATGCTCGTGGAGATAATTCGGAAGAAGAAGAATAAATTGGTCGTTAACAATTTGGTTAATATTTTTAAGCATATATTAAGATAACGTATAATTGCGGTTGCGTCGCAATAACGTAACACATTAAAAACAAAAACACAGTCAATGAAAAGTATAGTTATAACGCTTATAGCACTCATGAGCATCAGTACGCTCACATTAGCACAAGGCGAGAAGAGCTTAAAGCAAGCATCAAAAAGCTTGAGTAAGTTTACTTCTGATTTTAGCAATCAAGCGGCTCTTGAAGAGGCCAAGATGAAAATCGAAGAAGCTTTCCAAGATGACAAAGTAGCATCAAGTGCCAAATCATGGAACACAAGAGGCGATATATTAAGAAATATAGCAGATGCTCAGATTAAGCAACAATTACTTGATCCAGCATTTGAATTAAAGGATCTTACATCAGCTATAGATGCAGTGGATGCTTATATAAAAGCACTAGAACTCGCCACCAAAAAAGGTGATAAGAAGAATGCCATCAGTGGATTGACTGAGACAGAAGGTGTATTGAATAATGTAGGTATCGGTCTATACAATGCAGGTAAGTATGTCGAAGCCTTTGGCAACTTTATGGGAGAAATCAAGGCAAGCAATAAACTTGGCGAGATAGGATCACCGAGTAGATTAGATGAAGGAACACTTAGAACTGAAAAGCTCTTCTTCGCTGGATTAACTGGATTTTATGCTGAAGATTATGATCAAGCGATATCAACTCTTGAAGAAGCAGAAGCCACAGGCACTTCGGACGCGACATTATACCAGTTCTTATATGAAGCATATGCGAAGAAAGATAATGTTGAAGAAGGGTTAAAACACCTAAATAAAGGAAGAGAGTTGTTTCCAGAAG
>CAZRXJ010000198.1:0-5095 GCA_964604025.1 uncultured Saprospiraceae bacterium
CGATATATTGCGAGGGCCAGAAATAAGGTTTATTCGCTTAGTCAATTAATTAGATTTCTTTGTCAAGTTCTTGCGGATGCCAGAAGTACTTATCGAAATCAGTAACCTTATCGTTTTCTACTTTTACACCTTCGGACTCAAGTAGTTCTTGCATCAATGTAGGTGTCTTAAAATGAACTCTGCCTGATAATTCACCTTTTCGATTGACAACTCTATGTGCAGGCACGTTACCCATATTACTTGTGTTTGATTGTGTCAGTGCCCACCCAACCATTCTCGCAGATCCTAATGATAGATAATCCGCAATAGCACCATAATTAGTTATTCTACCTTTTGGTATCTTTTGTGTAACATAATATACTAACTCAAAGTAACTTTGCTTCTTCATAAATAATATGTATGCTCAATAGAAAGGTAATTGCTTCACAGGTAACAAACTTAACAGATGCTAGATATTTTGCGGCAAGAGGTGTTGATTATTTACTTTTTGATTTAGATATAGTCTCTCTTGAAGCAATCGTTGAGATCAAAGAATGGGTCGAGGGACCTGGCATTCTTCTGCTAATTTCTTCATCATCAATATCTCTTTTGGATGAATCAATTATCAAAGTAAAGCCATTTGCTATAAGCGGAAAAAGTGAAGAAACAACACAAAGGCTTACTCACTTAGATGGCCATGTCCAGATATTCTCTTGGTTCAGTGGGGATAAAGTTGCTGTAGAAGAATATACATATCATCAAGTTAATACACCAAATGAATTAGCTTCAATTGGCGCACACGAAGGCGTTATATTATCTGGAGGGTCTGAACAAATCGTAGGTATGAAGGTTTTTGATCGATTAGATGAGATACTTGACTTGTTAGAAGAATAGTTGACAGGCTCACTTTCCTATTTCTTTATCATTTTTTTGACTTTCTTTTCATTTCTAATTATATCATAAAACCCTGCAACATATCGATGTATTCTCTTTCTTGAGCCTTCTGCGAGATAATAAGCATCATCAACAGTCCGCAACATAAGTTCTTCGTGCTCGATATAGTGATCAATTCCTTTAAAAAGTTCTTCCATTGGAACATCCTTGTCCATGAAGTGTCTTTGGGTTACATGTTGAATGGGTAAGTTCTCAGGCGGTACAGCATAATTATTATTAATTATACCAGAATAATCAAAATCGTATGGCACTATGATTAGTGAGTTGTCTTCCATTCTTCGATAGAGATCCGTGTTATGACCTCTTCTTGCAGACCAATCCGCATTAGCTATCATAAATTGAAATAAGCACATCGTGACATACTCTTCACGATTAAGCACATTGGTAGCAATCGTTTTGTTTTTAATTATTTCAGTGTGAGTTCTATACTCAAAATCATCATCGTCTTCTAATAGAAAGGCATTAATTGGTTTTTTTTCTTCGTCTATCTTCACCTTGACTATCTTAGATCTTCTTGCGTATGTACTTACTACCGCATACATATCATACAAGAGTTTTTCCATTTTAATAGACTCTGCCATGCTTTTATTCATGGTGCATTGAAAGACTATTTTAGTTTTATCAAGGTTTTTGTTAAAGCCTCCAACATACAGGTCGTTCTTTTTTAGATTAAGTTTTACTGGAGGCATCTTGCAAATCTTTCTTCTGCTTTTTCCTCCCAACTTGAATGATGTAGAAAATTTATATGTTTCGCCATCAATATTTACACCAACAAACCCTTCAGTAGCATTTCCTTTTTTGAAGTTATCTCTAATTGTTTTGATATTGGATGATAACTCAAGAACAACTTCTTCTGCCTCATATATTTTAGTATAAAGTGAGGTTGTATCTGTATGCTCCTCATTATAAAAATATTCATGCTGAACTTGTTCTAGGTTGGTAACATCTTCAATATCAATTGATGTAAAAAGTGTAAAAAAGAATATTTGCAGAAGTGTAAGAAAGAATGTGGTTTGCATAATTAGAAAATAAATATTATGACAATTGTCAATACTATTGATGTTATCAGTCCAACAATAAAAATGTTAAATGCTATTCGTATGAGTCGCATTTTTTGTGAGAGGCGTGCTCCTATGTGATAAAAGTCATTAGCTATAAATGTTTTAACTTTCACTTCATCAGATAATACAGTATTAGAATATTCTAAATAATCACCTTTCGTCATTAATTCAAAATTTCCAAAAAAGAAAGGGCTAATTTGGCTTTTTTCTTCTATCTGTATCTTTTGTCCTCCGAGCTTGCCTGGTCTTAATACTAATACTGCAATGGATATAGTGGCTAAACAAGTAACAATCAAAATTATAGATGGTATCGCTAGATATTGTTCTAGTATTAGATCCGAATATGGAATGATAAGTGGCACAATAAATGTCAACATGATCGCATTGAGGCTTAATAGGACATTAGCCTTGTTGTCTGCGATATTAGTGAGTTCGATGTTATTCCGAAGGGTCGTCCTAAGGATACTTATGGTGTTTTTAGAATATCCTTTTTGGTTTTTCTTTCTTTTCTTTTCTTTCTTCTTAGCCTCTTTGAGTGTGGCTATTTCGTCCGATTTTAGAAGAGAAGATTCTTCTTCTGATTCTTGATTTTCTTTTTCAGTCAACATAGCGGCTTAAATGTATTGGTAAATTTAGGCAAATTAATCACCAAAATTAGGGAATTCCTCATACCCACTCAGAAACAGCTATGGTTATCACTTTGTCTTTTTCTCCTATTATCTTATGAAAACCCAATTTGTCTTCTTCACTAATAAGAATATCGATCTGCTCATTGAGGTAACATTCTGCTTTTATATGTATGGTAAAACGAGACAGCTTCTGACTGTTCAGTACATCTCGATCAATAGATTGTAACATCAACTTTGCCAAGACTATATTATTAACATGGTTATTCCAGTCTAGATCAAAGTGTCTTATAGTATAGCTATAGCTCTTAGTAAGAGAATCAGGCATCGTTAGTCTAACCTCTGGAATTGGAAGACAATCTGCTCTATCGGGAATCTCAAAACTCAATATATGGCTGGGTATTTTATTAATTTTTCGAACAGACAGGTCCATCAAGGTCCAAGTCGAAGATGCTCTTGCTATTTCATTTCCATCTTCATCAAAAACCAAAAAGTCTCGATACGCAAATATTCTTTGAAATCCCGCGGGATATGTGATAATTCTAATCTTATCACCAAGAGTTGGATATTTTTTGATGGTTATCTCCTTGCGTAAGATCACCCATGACAAATTGTTCATCTCTTTATCCCATATAGATATTTGTAAGGCAAGTGCATTATGCATAGATACCTCTTGCATTAGCATCATCAATGCGGGTATAGTCAACCTCTTGTTTGCGTCTATCTCATGGGTTCGAATTGTGAACCAAGTCTCATGTCCATTTAAAGGTGCGTTCTTCATCAATTATTATGTTTTATATCCAAGCTATACACCGACCACATACTTTTCTAAGAAGTCAAAAGTCTTAATTATCA
The DNA here is from genome assembly GCA_964604025.1 of uncultured Saprospiraceae bacterium. GTDB lineage: Bacteria > Bacteroidota > Bacteroidia > Chitinophagales > Saprospiraceae > JAJRXG01. The sequence goes on from CAZRXJ010000198.1 coordinate 3,476, forward strand.
AAATGATATAAGGTCTTTAATCTTACAAGCACTTCTTATATATTAGCCGCTTGTAATCAGATAAAGAGAAAAGTTTATGTCAAAGGTAATAATAGGAGAAAAGGAATATTTCAAGGGAATCAAACAAATAAAGTTTGAGGGAAGAAAAACTGACAATCCGCTTGCCTTCAAATGGTATGACCCAAAACAAAAGGTCGCAGGTAAAAGCCTTAAGAGTCACTTTAAGTTTGCTATGGCTTACTGGCATACACTCTGCAATACAGGGGAAGACCCATTTGGTCCTGGAACCAAAGTTTTTCCTTGGGCTACTGCATCCGACCCAATTCAAAAAGCCAAGGACAAAATGGATGCTGCATTTGAATTTATGTCTAAAGTAGGCTTGGACTACTTCTGCTTTCATGATGTTGATCTAATAGATGAAGGACCTAATTTTAAAGAGTTTAGCAAGAGATTGGATAAAATAACTGATTATGCGCAGCAGAAAATGAAAGGTAACAGCATCAAAGTTCTATGGGGAACAGCTAATCTGTTTTCCAATCCAAGATATATGAATGGGGCTTCCACTAATCCCGATTTTAACGTTGTTGCTTATGCCGGTGCACAAGTGAAAAATGCCATCGATGCAACGATAAAACTGGGCGGTGAAAATTATGTATTCTGGGGTGGACGAGAAGGATATATGTCTTTACTCAATACACAAATGGGTAAAGAACTAGATAACATGGCTCGATTTCTTCATATGGCAAAAGAATATGGACGCAGAAGAGGATTCAAAGGATATTTCTTCATTGAGCCTAAGCCAATGGAGCCTTCGAAACATCAATATGATTTTGACGCTGCTACTTGTCTGAACTTCTTAAGACAATATGATCTCATGGATGACTTCAAGCTCAATTTAGAGGTCAACCATGCTACTCTGGCACAACATACCATGCAACATGAGATGCAAGTCGCTGCAGATGCTGGTGCACTAGGAAGTCTTGACGCTAATCGCGGAGATTATCAGAACGGTTGGGACACGGATCAGTTTCCAATCAATATTTATGAATTAACAGAGATGATGTTGGTCTTTCTAGAATCAAAAGGACTAAAAGGTGGCGGCATCAATTTTGATGCAAAGACAAGGCGTAATTCTACTGATCTTGAAGACATCTTTTATGCTCATATCGGAGGTATGGACAACTTTGCAAGAGCGCTTATAATAGCAGATGAAATCATGAAAAACTCTAATTATAAAAAACTGCGCAAGGCTAGATATTCTACTTTTGATAGAGGACATGGTAAGTTGTTTGCTCAAGGCAAGTTGAAACTCACAGATTTACATAAATACACATTGAAAAATGGTGAACCTCAACAGATAAGTGGTCAACAAGAGCTTTATGAAAATATAATCAACCAGTATATCTGATTAGAATTGTCCTATAGCAACTAATCATTTCTGTTGCAAATAAAGTTGACTCATCATATACCTTTATTATTTCCTTGATAGGCCAAGATCCGTTTTTAAACCATCCAAGCTGATTAGATTATTCTTTTTTACATATTCTTTTAGTCCATCTTCACCTTTTTTATTTGCCCAATCAAAATGAATATTCCTATGGGCTTTAAAGTCATACATGG
>CAZRXJ010000199.1:0-5082 GCA_964604025.1 uncultured Saprospiraceae bacterium
GAGTTCTTGGCTATCTGTTCTTAAGCCTTCGATACTTTCAAGTGCAGCTTGATAATCAGCGTCAAGTTCGGCCTGAACTTTTTCCATTTCTTGCATCTCTACAACTTGCGCTGTATTAGCAGATTTAAGTTTATTATTCTCGTTCCAGAAATATCCTGATAACAATAATAATAGTGCAATTGCGACTCCAGAAATTACTTTAGATGACATGTTCAAAGAATTTGTTTAAGTATAATTCATTCATAGTACAATATTCAGTCCATTTAGGGTCATAAAACCCAAGGGTTTATCCCTATTTTTAACTACTAGTGATTCCCATTAAATATGAACATAACACGCTGATAATCAGATAAATTTCATATTTTCAGAAAGAAAAAATATGTGTGAGCGGCTAAAGCATAACCTATGAACTATCCTTCAGAACAGTTAAAAAGGATCTTATTCTTAGATATTGAGACTGCCACTCAGCATGCAAGCTATGAAGAAGTAGACGACAATCTCAAGATGCATTGGCAAAAGAAGATGCAGCGTCATGTATCTGTCGAAGATTATCCAACATTTGATGAAGAGTTTGCTTCTCTTTATCAAGACAAGGGTGCCATCTATGCCGAATTTGCGAAAGTAGTATGCATCTCAGTAGGCTTCTTAATAGAAGAAGCAGAAGGATTAAGCTTTAAGGTTAAGAGTTTTTATGGTGATAACGAGCAGGAAGTGCTATTAGGATTTCATCAATTACTCAATGAGTATTACTATGATCGATTCAATCAATTCTTATGTGGTCATAATATAAAAGAGTTTGATATCCCGTTTTTATGCCGTAGGTCCATGATCAATAGTATGGATCTACCTAATCTTATGCGCATAGCAGGATACAAGCCTTGGCAAGTACATCATCTACTTGATACCATGGAGATGTGGAAGTATGGGGATTATAAACATTATACCTCTTTAGATCTGTTGTGTCACACCTTAGGGATAGAAACTCCTAAGACATCCATGAATGGAAGTTTAGTAAGTAGTGCTTATTGGGAAGGTCGGCTCGATGAGATTGTTATTTATTGTCAGAAGGATGTTGCGGCTACGGCTAAAGTATATCTGAGATGTGTAGGGTTGGCCTCATTTTCTGATGACGACGTTTTAATAATTAAAGAAGATTAAGGAGGATCAGTTGATAACGATCATATTTAGTTCTGCTGCTATAGCTTGGCGTTCTTTTAATAGTTTTTGATATGCAGTCATTAGCAATATGTCTTTACTATCATCTGATTGTTGTGCAAATAGATTTTTGAGTTCGTTGATTCTTTCTATGATCTTTTTCATTTTGAATCTTAAGATGGCCTGATAGCTGTCCTTAACATAGTTTTCGTCTACTGGTTTTTGCGTTTGCAATTCTAATCCGCGATCTTCCCACTTGGCATATGTGTAGCGATCTGACAACATATCAATCGCAATATTTCTAATCTGTTCTTCCTGATGATTGGACCAGTATTGTTTATCTGGTGCGTGGCCAGTAGCTATTTGATTTTTATAATCTATGAGTATGGCCTTGTAATGGATGTCTTTTACATATTCTAATATACCTTCCAGATTAGAAATTAGATAAGAGCCAATTGTAATTTTGTTTTCTTCATCATACCATAATTCTCCTGCGGATATTAGAACCCTCACTATATCTCTCTCTTGGTAGTCTACAGGATCTATTTTTTTACGGATACCTTGCGAATGATCTTGTGTAGGATCAAAGTCTACATGTGCTTCACGTATCTGTTTGTTCTCTTCTCGTCGTTGCTGAGTCTGTTTTTTATAAATATCAGTTTTGATGTTTCGATTGATCTCAGTGAACAGTGTACGTTCTTCAAGATTTAGAATGATGGCACATTCTTTCACATATAGTGATCTTTTTATCTGGTCTCTGATTAAAGACATGCTCTTAACCAACTCCTTGATCTGGATACTTTTATTTACTGGATCGTTGACGTAATTTTCTTGGATGTGATGTGCCAGTTTGAGTATAAAGTCTTTGCCATTCTCGTTTATATATGCCGAGAACCCAACAGTGCCGAGTTCCTTAACATAGCTATCTGGATCTTGGCCTTCCGGTAGTACCACTACAGTCACATTGACTCCTTGTTCTAAAAAGATGTCAAGACCACGCAACGCTGCTTTTTGCCCAGCGGCATCTCCGTCATAGAGTACAATTACGTTATTGCTAAATCTTTTGATAAGACCTACTTGCTCAATGGTCAATGATGTACCCGAAGAAGCAACTACATTCTTGATCTCAGCTTGATGAAGACTTAAGACATCTGTATAACCTTCTACGAGGATACATGCATCTTTTTTTCTAATATCAGTACGCGCTTGATATAAGCCATAAAGTGTCTTGCGCTTATTGTACAGATGTGATTCTGGACTATTGAGATACTTAGGTGCCTTGACATTGTCTTTTAAAATCCTACCACCAAAGCCGATTACCTTTCCGCTCAGATTGTGAAATGGGAAGATGACTCTTTCTCTATAGAAGTCATATCCATTAGTAGAAGTCAGACCGAGTTCTTTAAGCAAATCTAAGTTGTAACCCTTAAGCGTAGCGTGATTAGTAAAGTGTTTAGAATCCTTTGGGCTGTAACCAAGCGAAAAAGTATTGATCGTAGCTTCATTGAGCCCTCGATGTTTTAAATAAGAGAGACCGATGGATCTTCCTTCATCAGAATCCAGGAGTTGCTCTGAGAAATACTTAGAAGCCATCTCATTGATTAGAATTAGGCTGTCATTTTTTAATTGTGCTTCCCGCGCTTCATCAGATTGTTTTTCCTCTTCAATCTTGATGTTGTACTTATTGGCAAGATGTCTGAGCGCTTCTGGATAGGTGAATGACTCATGCTCCATTATAAAATTGACAGCCCCTCCGCCTCTCCCACAACCAAAGCATTTGTATAGATTCTTAGTTGGCGAAACTGTAAACGATGGGGTCTTCTCATTGTGAAAGGGACATAACCCTAACATGTTGACACCACGACGCTTAAGATTAACATAGTCCTCGACTACCTCTTCTACTTTAGCAGCAGCGAATATCTCATCTATGGTCTTCTTACTTATCATCCCTTGTCGGAAAATACCAATTAATTTAATCTAATCCCATCATATCCCTCATCGAGTGAATACCTTCCCGTAATTGTCCTCCGTTGTACAACCAAACAGCAGCCATGATGGCACCTAATGCAAAACCATCTCTTGTATGAGCTGTATGATAAAGTTCTATTGTGTCAATATCAGACTTATATCTTACTCTGTGATCTCCATATACTTCTCCTTCGCGTGTCGCATTGATCTTGATGGTGTCCTCATCATCATCTGTTAAACTCCACTTAACCTTATTGTCAACATGATCTATGACACCATTGATCAGAGTCAATGCGGTTCCACTCGGCGCATCCTTCTTGTGGACATGATGGACCTCATCAACAGAGGCGTTGTACGCTGGATATTGATTCATGATCTTCGCCAGTTTTTCGTTTAAAGCGAACATCACATTGACTCCAATACTAAAGTTGGATGCATACAAAAAGCTACCCTTAGTCTCGCTGACTAATTTCTTTATGTCATCATATCTGGACAACCATCCTGTGGTACCTGATACTACTGGTATGCCAGCAATGATAGCACCTGTGATGTTATCGAAGGCAGCTTCAGGATGAGAAAACTCTATAGCAACATCTCCAGTTGTATAATATGCTAAGCGTTGATCTTCAGTTGTATCTATATCAATCTTTCCTACGATCAAGTGACCTTGCGATTCTGCCAGTCGCTCTATGGTCTTACCCATTTTACCATATCCGATCAAAACTATCTTCATGAGTCAGTGTTTGTAGATGCAATGATAGCTCGTATTTTGTTATGAGCCAATGCTTGATCGATTGTTACTTCGGTCTTGTGCTAAGTATCAGAATAGAGACATACATTTGCGGCTTATAAAAACGGATGCTTGATGCCTTATCAGAATAACTTATTGCTAGATGTACTCGAAGGAAAGCCTGTATCAAGGCCACCAATATGGGTGATGCGACAAGCTGGACGGATATTACCAGGATATAGAGAGATAAGGGCAAGTGTCCCTAGTTTTAAGCATCTCGTGAAGCGGCCAGATCTCATCTCAACCGTGACTATTGAGCCCATCGAAGTACTTGGAGTGGATGCTGCCATATTATTTTCAGATATCCTTGTGATACCGGAAGCAATGGGAGTAGACTATGAGATTGTGGAGAAGAAAGGGCCTATTTTTGACAATCCTATTACTGCCCCGAGTGACATAGATAGGTTGATATCAGGTGTCGATGCTTTGCCTGCTTTATCATATGTCTTTGATAGTATCAAGTTGACTAAAAAGAAGATTGACAATAAGACTCCATTGATAGGATTTGCTGGTGCTCCTTGGACGCTCTTTGCCTATATGATAGAAGGGTCGGGAAGTAAGACATTTGCGAAAGCAAGAAGATTCTTATATGAGCATCCTGAAGCATCGCACAGGTTACTAAATAAGATAACAGATACGACCATAGCTTATACAAAAGAAAAGGTGAGATGTGGATGTGATGTCATACAGTTGTTTGATAGTTGGGCGGGTATGTTGACGGTCGCTCAATATGAGGAGTTTTGTCTGCCATATATCTCAAGGATATTAGTTGCACTAGAAGGTACGCCGAGGATATTTTTTCCTAAGGGAGCATGGTCTTCCATGCCGTTGTTTACTCAACTTTCTTTTGAAGCCTTGAGCATAGATTGGAAGACACCGATAGGATATGTAAGAGCGCACCTCGGTGATGATATGATCATTCAGGGCAACCTTGATCCAGCGATGCTTTATGCTGATAAGAAGAAGATAGAGATCGCTGTCGCAAATAAAATAAGCGAGGTTGGCCGTGGACATATCTTTAATCTTGGACATGGGGTTTACCCAGATACAGACGCAACACATGTGAAGCATATGATTGATACAGTAAAGGTGTACAAGTATTAAGTAATACTTTACATTATTGTATCAAAATATTGATTATCAATTAAATAGATGCAAACATGTGATAT
>CAZRXJ010000200.1:0-5074 GCA_964604025.1 uncultured Saprospiraceae bacterium
CCGTGGACTTTCATTGAGGATTTCTTCGATTTGCTCTTCAGTAAGGTTTTTATTCTCTCGTATCCTCTTCGCCTTATACTTATTGAGATATTGATGTAGCCCATTAACAAAACCATAGAATGCTACTTCAGCAGTATTAGGAATAAACGAAAAAACTGTGTGTTCTAAATCATGATCTACTTCTTCAAGTACTTCATCGACTAATAGACGACCCAATTCCTTTCTTTCTTTATATATATCCTTATCCGTACCTCTTGAGAAATAAATGCGCTCAAAAGAACAGGCCGTGCGCGCTCTCTGGTCTTTGTATGGGAGGACATCAACTGATCCACTCTTTTTAATGATCAAAGCATGACCACGTTCGAGCTCTTTTACCTGATCTACGTGGACATTAAAAGCCGTCTGTATGGCTGGTCTTTCTGATGCCATAACGACAACCTCATCATCATGATAATAGAAAGCAGGTCTGATACCAGAAGGATCTCGGGCCACAAAAGCATCCCCATGACCAATCATACCAGCCATAACATACCCACCATCAAATTTTCTGCAAGCCCTTCTTAACACTCGCTGGACATCCATGTTGTCTGCTATGAGGTTATTAATCTGATCAATGCTATATCCTTCTGGCTTGAACCAATTGTATAATCTTTCTACTTCATCATCTAGGAAGTGTCCTATCTTCTCTAATACGGTCACAGTGTCGGATCGTTCTTTGGGGTATTGTCCGAGATCCACAAGCTCTTGAAAAAGCTCATCGACATTGGTCATATTAAAGTTGCCCGCCAGAACCAGATTACGGCTGATCCAATTATTCTGTCTCAGAAATGGATGAACGGTCTCAATTATATTCTTGCCATGTGTACCATATCTAAGATGACCCAACAACAACTCTCCACTATAGGGTTTGTTTTCTTTTAACCATAGAGGATCATTAAGCTGCTCTGGTGATAGATTTTCGAAATGAGCAAATGCACCTTGAAATAAGTCTTTCAAATACTGCGGACTATTACTACGTCTGCGACTTATATATCTTTTGCCTGGACTAGTATCTATCTTAATTGTGGCTAATCCAGCACCATCTTGACCGCGATTGCGCTGCTTTTGAAGTAGAATCTGAAATTTCTTTAGGCCATATAGAGCCCCGTACTTATCTTGATAGTACTCTATGGGCTTCAAGAGTCGGATCAGAGCCAGGCCACACTCATGCTTTATAAACTCACTCATGAGCGTGCAAAACTACGATAATCCATCTATTGAGAAACTGTATGGCAGATAATACTCAAGTATATTTGCGGACATGATTTTTTATAAAAAAGTTGGTCAAGGAAAACCTATAATAATTCTGCATGGACTATTTGGTACAGGTGATAATTGGAGAACATTTGCAGGCATGCTCAAAGAGGATTATGAGGTCATTCTTGTTGACCTACGCAATCATGGGCGATCGTTTTGGTCTGATGACTTTAACTATGATATCGTTGCTAAGGATGTTATTGAGTTAATGGACAACTTGGACATAAGCAGTGCCTATGTATTGGGACATTCTATGGGCGGGAAAGTTGCCATGACTATGGCACATCAATACCCAGATCGGGTAGACAAACTGGTTGTGGTTGACATAGGTCACAAGAAATATTCAAGAGGACATGATCTAATATTTGAGGCCATTTTTTCTGTTGACCCTCCAAATCTTAACAATAGAAAAGAAGCAGAAGACAAATTAGCTGAAAAGATCAAGGATATTGGTGTCAGACAGTTCTTGCTTAAAAGTTTGGCGCGAGATAAAGAAAAAGGCTTTAGATGGAAGACCAACTTTAAGATCTTATACGATCGATATGAGGATATTCTGTCTTCAGTAGAAGTCTCAGAGATAAGGGCAAATGCGTTATTTGTCCGTGGACTAAAGTCCAATTATATCAAGGACGGAGATATAAGTATGCTCAAGGCAAATATGCCCAAGACTGATGTCTCTATCTCAGCAATAGAAGCGGGTCATTGGGTGCATGCAGAACGACCCAAGGAACTTTTTAAGGAGGTTACCTCTTTTTTAAGTTAACGAATTGATTTGATTGTATCAATTCTCGGGTTATAGACGTTTCATAATTCTACACTATATAACGATATGAATAAAAAGATAATCGCAATAGCGCTGGTTGTAATCTTTGTAGGTACATCGGCTGTTACATTTAACAATGACAACAAATATTTTGAGATTGCTAAGAACCTTGAAATATTTACGTCAGTGTATAAAGAGCTCAACACTAACTATGTAGATGAGCTGGATCCCAATACGGTCATGCGTACTGGCATTGATGCCATAATGAATAGCTTAGATCCTTATACTGTATACTACTCTGAATCTCAGGTTGAGAGCTATAGGATCTCACTGGATAATAAGTATGATGGACTTGGTGCGTTAAGTAGAGAGGTTGATGGTAAAGTTACGATAGTAGAAGTATATAAAGACGGTCCATCTTATGAAGCAGGAATCCTAGTCGGAGATCAGATCTCAAGTATCAATGGTCAAGTAACTAAGGGCCGTTCTTATGAAGATGTTGTGGCTTTTTTGCGAGGTTTCCCAGGGACGTCCTTACAGTTAGGCATATACAGACCTGAAGATAGAAAGACGTATAACTTTGAGATCACACGATCTGCTGTCGATATCCCTAATGTACCATATAGTGGCATGATCAGCGACGAAGTAGCATATATCACGTTAACAACATTTACAAGAGATGCTGGTAAGAATATAGCTAAGTCATTAAGAAAGCTGAGGGCTGAGAACCAAGATCTTCAAGGCGTTGTGCTTGATCTGCGTAACAATGGAGGAGGGCTACTTTCTGAAGCCGTCGATATACTTGGCATCTTTCTTCCTAAAGAATCTTTAGTTGTTACTACAAAAGGAAAAGTGAGAGAAAGAGATCAGGCCTATAGTACAAGAAGAACACCTATCGATACAGATCTTCCTATTGTCGTATTGATCAATAAGAGCAGCGCTTCTGCATCAGAGATTGTATCTGGTGCTATTCAGGATTATGATCGCGGTGTCGTAATGGGGCAAAGATCTTATGGCAAAGGTCTTGTTCAGAATCAAAGAGAAGTGGGTTATAACTCCAGAATAAAGGTGACAACGTCTAAGTATTATATACCTTCAGGAAGATGTATACAAAGCGTAGCATATGAAAATGGAGAGCCTAAAGATATACCTGATAGTGAGCGGGAGATATTTAAAACAAAAAGTGGTCGCCCAGTACTGGACGGAGGCGGCGTAACTCCAGATGTCAAATTAGATCCATACAAACCATCAGAAGTGCTGCAATCCTTGGAAAAGAACAATTGGATCTTCAAATATGCCAATCAATACATAAAAGATAATCCTGAGGCCCCTAAAATGAGCGATCTTTCTTTTGACCAATATTCAAGTTTTACAACCTTTCTCAGTACATCAGGATTTCAATTTGAGACAGAAGTCGAAGATGCACTTGCTAATTTGTTAGAGAAAGCAAAAAATAGTGATGGACTTCGATCTGAAGTTCAATCCATTAAATCCAAGGTGCTGAAAGACAAGTCTGATGACTTAACGGAGTTTCAGGAGGAGATAACCAAACAGATAGAGATTGAGTTAGCACAACGCTATTACTTCCAGGAAGGAAAGGCTTTTCAACGGTTAAAGAATGATCCAGAAATTGATGAAGCGGTTAGACTATTGAGCTCACCAGATCGATATAGAAAAATCCTACAGTAGAAGTGACTACGTCTATCTTGGGTATAGAGACAGCTACTGATATATGTTCGGTAGCCCTAAGCATAGATCATACGATCATTGCAGAAGAGACTTTATCCACAGGGCTTAGGCACAGCAGCGCATTAACAGAACTGATACAATCCGTCCTGAGCAAAGGAGCTATCACAGTACAACAACTATCAGCTATAGCAATCAGTAATGGTCCAGGCTCGTATACTGGGCTAAGAGTTGGTGCAAGTACCGCCAAAGGCATGTGTTATGCCTTTGATATACCGCTTATAGCGGTACCTACCCTTGAAGCACTGGGATTAGAAGCTAAAGCAGACCGAGGTCAATATGTGCTATCAACAATTGATGCACGACGTATGGAAGCTTATGCGCTGATTACCAAGGAAGGTGAAGGCGTGATAAAGGATACACATGCGATCATTTGGTCGAAAGAAGTTATGGCCGCTTTAGCAGAAGCATATGATGACCTAATCATATGCGGGACAGGCATAGAAAAGGGAATCGAGTTAATAGAACCCTACGATTGGGTCAAATCGCATATATCTACATGTGCAGCTCGCCATATCATGCCTATAGCTCTAAGGAAATATGATCTAAAAGACTTCGCCGATATAGCCTACCACGACCCTTTTTACTACAAGAGCCCTAACATCACACAGTCTAAAAAGCGAATTTTACAATAATTTAAGGGTATCTCCGGCACTATTTCATTCTGTAATATGTTGATATTCAAGAGATTGCAATCCAATCGAAAGCTAGTTGACAGTTTTAAAATGTGTTTTCGGCATAATGTTTGGTTCTACAATGTGAAACAACTCGAAAACTGTTTAAAACCTATTATTAAATGAGAAGTAAGAAAAACGAAACAGTAACGCTTAAGAAAGGTACGGCAAATGTCCAATTAGACTACACCGAACTGAGAAAAGCTGTACTGGTTCTCCGTGCGGTTAATCATAAGTTGCGTCAGCGCATTATTGATCTACTTGAGACCGGGGAAACCATGACAGTTACAGACATCTACATTAAGTTAAGATTAGAGCAATCTGTTGCATCTCAACATTTGGCAATCCTTAGGAGGGCTGGTGTTGTGATCACCGAGAGACAAGGCAAGTTCATCTACTACTCGCTCAACAATGAGCGACTTGAGCAGATATCTAAGTTGGTCGAAGACCTTGCTGGATAAGCTACTACTTTAAGTATCTAAACATAGTTATTTGAGTTAGAGAGTTTTACGCTTTATTTCTGTACAGACGTAACGATTTAAAAGTCTAATCCGAAAATTTAGTTTTCAGATTAGACTTTTTTGTAATATTTCTT
>CAZRXJ010000201.1:0-5062 GCA_964604025.1 uncultured Saprospiraceae bacterium
CTCTTGGTATCAGCACTTCATGAGTATAAACGAGTTTCCAGAAGCGATGATAAAAGGTAAAGAAGATGTATGGGTTCGCTTTTTTAGTCGCGGTATCGCTAACCCTATACCTGAAGATGCTATCCAAGAATATATAAGATGTTATAAGATAAAAGATAGTATCACTACATCTTCTAATTTGTATAGAACACTTAAAGATGATCGTAACAGATGGAAGCAATATGAAGGTAAGGTCATCGATATTCCGACTCAGATCATACACGGTGTCTTAGATCCCGTGATTATAAAAGAATATCTTATAGATGTTGAAAAATTTTATAGCAACCTTATTATAAGTAGACTTAAGGGAGGGCACTTTATTGTTGATGAATTGCCAGAACAAGTGGGAACAACTATAAGAGAATTTTTAGTTAATTAAGAAGAGAGATGCATGAAGACAATATTCAATCAATAGATGTATTAACAAAGAGGGCTATGGCCTTTACTAAAGATGTTACTACTAAGTGGGATTCAAGAATCGCAGGAAGTCAGGCATGCCAAGACTGTGCAGCCTTTATAAGAGACACGATTGATGGATTTTGTGATAGATCAAAGATAGAAGAGTTTAGTGTTCGCCCTGGTGCATTCTTGGGATATATCAGAATCAATGTTGCACTCTATATAATTGGTCTGCTTGCCTTGTTTTTTAATCTATTTCTACTGGCTGTGTTGTTAGCGTCGTTGTCAGTGCTCATCACTGTTTTAGAATTTTTTTATTATAGGGAGTTTGTAGATTTTCTGTTTCCGAAAAGGGTGGGTAAGAATGTAATAGGTGAGATTGATCCTGATGGCGAAATCCTTCAACAGGTGATCATAAGTGCTCATCATGATAGTGCACATATTTTTAACTTCTTGCAAGACGATCCTGCCTCTTATAATAGTAAAGTTCTAGTGGGAACACTTGCTATGTTTTCTATGTTTGTTGTTTCTTGGTTGCTATTTTTGTTAGATATTTTTAATGCTACACCCTATGTTTTGTATTGGGGGTTAATTGCTTTTTTAGTTCTGGCCATGTATCCTACGGTTAGAATGTGGTTTTTTTATAAAAAGAGAGGAACGCCTGGGGCGGGGGATAATCTAGTTTGTTCAGCAATTGCGATTGAAGTGGCTCGATACTTCGCTGATAAGAAAAGAGTAGGGGCTGGCTTGAAGCATACAAAAGTGATAGTGGCCAGCTGGGATGCTGAAGAAGCAGGACTCAGAGGATCAAGAGCTTTTGTTAGAGCACATAAAGATCAATTACTCGGTATTAAGACTTATAATTTTAATCTAGAATGTATGTATGATCATAACGAGTTAAGTCTCTTAGTTAATGATCTTAATTCATTTGTACCGTTGTCAAGAGATATGGTTGCTGGGATTTCCGATGTCGCGAGCAGATTAGGCTATGATGTGCCCGAATCAAAATTTCCAATTATGGCGGGTGGCACCGATGCGGCAGAATTTGCAAAAGCAGGAGTTGAAGCAACAACCCTAGCGGCAATGAGTTGGACCAACAGAGGCGAAGATCCAGCTTATCATACAACAAGAGATACTATAGAGGCAGTAGATCCTATAGCCGTGTCAAGAAGTATTGAGATTGGTGTTAAGTACATAGAAGAGAAAGACAATAAAATTGGAAAGATTAGTTGAATCAGACAAAGTTAAGTCTTAGCTAAATTGAGGTATGTGACGAATTAGAACAATTAAAATTGACATAGTACAATGCAAAAGCTATAACTTCCTCAAAAAATAACAATTATGACTACTCAAGAAATCGCTAACCGTTTAGTAGAATTATGTCGCAAAGGAGAATACGAGTCTTGCTACAAAGAACTGTATAACCCTTCTATAAAGAGCATTGAGAACGATGGCTCGGTAGTTTCAGGCTTTGATGGCATCGCCCAAAAAGGCAAAGAGTGGAATGAAGGAATCGAAGAGTTCCTTGGTTCCAGTGTAGGCGAACCGATCATCTCTGGCAATTATTTTTCTCTGCCTATGAGTATGAAGGTGAAATTTAAAGGAGCTCCTGCCGCTACCCAATTTGAAGAAATCTGTGTGTATCAAGTGAAAGATGGCAAAATCGTAAAAGAACAGTTTTTCTATGATGAACCAGGGTAGATTGACAATAATCTGGACCCTATATGTGACTTAGATGCTTACCATTTTATTCGCTTCAATAACATGACTAATGCGAATATTAACAAGTTATGCAGTCAACAGTTTTAGCTTAACTTTTTAGAACTGTTTCCTTCTTGTTTATTCCTTTTGACAAAAAAAACGCTCACCTAAAAAATTAGGTGAGCGCAAAAAAAACAATTAGGACTCAGTTAATTGTTCTTGATAAATCTTTGCTGATCTAATATTTCTCCATTAGATCGAACAATTACCTGATATAGACCACTTGAAAAGTTGCTTATGTCTAATGACCTTGAGTATATTCCTTCAGATATCGTCTCAATTGTCATCTGACGACCAGTTGCGTCATATACTTCCAGTGTTGCATTTTCTTCTGCATTATCATAATTTATTTGAACAAAGTCAATCGCAGGATTTGGTGTGATTGCTAATTCAGATCCATCTATGATAAATTCACCAAAAGTTGTTCCACTTGTATTGGTAGATCTATTCTGAGCAACATTCTTATCTGAAGTAGTGAATGATACATATTCAGAATATTCTGAGTATACACTTCTGCCACACATCGATCTAACTCTTACCAACACAGTTCTACCAGCAGGTGCTTGGATGGTAACTGACCTATTACGAACTGGAATTTTGAATCTACGATTAGAATCATTGAATCCGATAAGTAGTTCATAACTTCTTGCATTGGACACTCTATCCCAACTTAGTCTGTATCTGTTGCCAGATAACTTTCTAAGTCTAAGATTAAGAGGTGTCTGACATACATCGTCACATACGATTCTGTTTATTTCAAATGCATTAGAGAGGTCAAAACAACCTTGAAAGCCACTAATGTTTCTACCCAACTGTAGACCGCTAAATTGACCGATATATGATACGTTGTATATACGATACGAGCCAGCAGCCATGTTATCGATGTCGATTCTATTATTGGATGGTATTTGTATAATAGTTCCATCGGCTCTTGCTGCAAATATCCTTCTTGTTCCATTAGCACCACTTAATCTGATGCTCAAGACTGGAACTCTATCACTGATACATGTTGTACTTGAAGTAGCGCCATTGCCAAGAGCTATGGTACCACCTTCTGCTGCACATACATTGTTAGATGCCTGTCGTGTAACAGTGATGAAGTTAGAAGAGATATCTTCACACTCATCATCCGTAAGTGTAGAGATGTTCTGACCTCTTACTGGATCACCAAGACCTCTATAGTTCCAACCCCAGATATGACATTCTCCTGGAGGAGCACTACTAAGATCAAGCATGTTCGTATTAGCAGAGTTTGCAAAATCAAGAATGTTGTCATTTTCATCAGTTACGATATACCAATAACTCAAGAATGGAGCAGTAGTGGTATGTTGTACCGTTACTTGGATGTTACCTGCTACGCCTGTATAAGAAGTTGCACCATTGGCTAATGTTACTGTACCACCATCAGGAGTTTCTCTATTGACAGTGATATAGTTGTCAGAGATATCTTCACAATCGTCGTCCATAAGAGTCGAGATGTTCTGTCCTCTTACTGGATCACCAAGGCCTCTGTAGTTCCACCCCCAAACACGACATCGTCCTGGAGGGGCAGCATTTGCATCGATAGTATTGCTGTTAGCAGAGTTCACCCAGTCAAGAATGATATTGTTATCATCAGTTATGATATACCAGTAGCTCAAGTTAGGAGATGTAGTAGTGTGCGTCACATCAAAAACAATATTAGTACCAGCACAATGAGAGAAAGTATCTCCACCATCAAGCAAGCTAACCATACCACCATCTGGAGCTTCTCTGGTTACCATAACGAAATTAGAAAGATCAAAACAACCTTCGATATCAGAGATATTGTTGCCCACAGTTGCACCAGAGAATCCTGGCTCATAGCTTACCGCATAGATGTAACATACACCAACCCCAGCACCATCAAGATTGAAAGGTCCACTCATAGGACGTCCTAATATATTGTTGTTGTCATCTGTTATGATGTATCCTTGTGCAGTACCTGATGCACTTGAAGTAAATACAATATCGAGCGGATCGGCATTGCCATCAACACATATAGAAGTTGAAGTGCCACCCGTAGATAATTCTATAGTACCACCATCAACATTGCAATCAGTAGATGCAGCTTCACGGGTTACCGTGATAAAGTTAGAAGAGATAGCTTCGCAATCATCATCCGTAAGTGTAGAGATGTTCTGACCTCTTACTGGATCACCAAGACCTCTATAGTTCCAACCCCAGATATGACATTCTCCTGGAGGAGCACTACTAAGATCAAGCATGTTGGTATTGGCCGAATTAGCAAAGTCAAGTATATTGTCATTCTCATCTGTCACTATGTACCAGTAACTTAGGTTAGGAGAAGATGTAGTATGTTGAACTGTAATGACGATATCACCCGCAGTTCCAGTATAAGTTGTTGCTCCATTAGCCAAGCTAACCATACCACCATCTGGAGCTTCTCTGGTTACCATAACGAAATTAGAAAGATCAAAACAACCTTCGATATCAGAGATATTGTTGCCCACAGTTGCACCAGAGAATCCTGGCTCATAGCTTACCGCATAGATGTAACATACACCAACCCCAGCACCATCAAGATTGAAAGGTCCACTCATAGGACGTCCTAATATATTGTTGTTGTCATCTGTTATGATGTATCCTTGTGCAGTACCTGATGCACTTGAAGTAAATACAATATCGAGCGGATCGGCATTGCCATCAACACATATAGAAGTTGAAGTGCCACCCGTAGATAATTCTATAGTACCACCATCAACATTGCAATCAGTAGATGCAGCTTCACGGGTTACCGTGATAAAGTTAGAAGAGATAGCTTCGCAATCATCATCCGTAAGTGTAGAGATGTTCTGACCTCTTACTGGATCACCAAGACCTC
>CAZRXJ010000202.1:0-5056 GCA_964604025.1 uncultured Saprospiraceae bacterium
AACATCAGTAGTATTCTTAAACGTAAATAAAATCATCTTTTATTGAAAATTGACTAATTTCGACTAGTGTCAGCCAAACTAAAAATTATCATTGTCGAAGATGATGCTATCATCGCTCAACTTATCGAACATCATCTCATAGAATTTGGATATCATGTACTAGATATCGTGCATGACAGCGAAAGAGCTCTTGACAAAATCAACAACTTAAGTCCAGATCTCGTCTTATTAGACATCAACATCTTAGGATCAAGAGATGGTATAGAAGTAGCCAAGGTCATCCAATCAAAGCATAACATACCTTACATCTTCTTAACCGCACTTTCAGATTCATCTACACTTGAGCGAGCACAAGAATTAGAACCAATAGGCTATGTGGTCAAACCTTTCAAAGAAAGTGATCTGCGAGCGGCAATAACAATTGGTCTATCAAATTACCAAAAGAAGAATCCAGACAAATCTGAAACAGCCATTACTCGTAAATCTCTAAATAACATAGCTTCATCTCCACTATCAGATAAAGAATATGAGATTACCATGCTCGCTGCTAAAGGGTTTACAAATAATCAGATTGCCAATCATCTTTTCTTATCTGTAAATACCATCAAGTGGCATTCTCAGAAGATATATTCTAAGTTAGGAGTCAAGAATAGAACAGAGCTTGTAGTACAAGTACTGAATGTGTCACAGTAATATATTGCTTGTGTTTATATATCGACCTGAAGAACTAATGCCAGTTACAACCTTATACTAATCTCAACATGTACCCCCAACTCTCAATCTGAATTCTTCTTTCTGTAGCTCGACGTTTTTCAATTAGACTAAGCTCAATTCAAAGAGATTTCATACCCATACTTTGGTATGGGTATTATGTGGTTTAGATACCTCAACTTTACGCTTAAATGCATAAACACAGTAAAATCATTCCTCTTATTAGAATAGATAAAGAAGATCAAAAAGAACAGAGCCCCATAATCGACGTTCTGTTGAATTCTCTTGACGATATTAATCAGGCATTGGAGGAACACCTCAATGAGAATGATGAAAAAACTAATAAAAGTGATGTCCAGTAAGAACTTCTATAAAAATATTATGATGAACAGAATCAGCCAAATACTATATTTCTTGATGACAATTGTCATTTCTTCTTGTGGATATAATCAATCAGTCAATAAGGATTTCGTCACTGGAGCCTACTCTCATGGCAAGGGAGTCAGCTGTAATGATGTGAGAATAGAAGTGCAAGGAAAAAATGATAATAGGAATGAATTTGTAGCTGGTGAAAAAGTCGAACTGATCTTTAATAATGTTATTGGACTAGATAGAGTTGATGATAAAGTCTTTCCGGGAATGTCACTGTCAATAATAAAAAACGAACAGGAAACAGTTCTCGAGAAGGCCGATCTATTTGCAGACCTTGAAGATGGAACGGACTTATCACCTTTACAACTTATAGCTACTTTTTCAACCATACTGCCGCATAAAGACAATGAAAAATACAAAGTCTTAGTAAATATATGGGATAAAAAGGGAGATGCGACTTTCCAATATGAACTTCCTTTTACAATTAAGGAAAACAATCTTTTAAAGATTGATAATCAGAGTTTAAGTTACAAAGCCATCTATTTATGGGATGATGCTGAAAAACTAATGATGATCAATAAAGAGATAGGTCAAGCTAAAACATATTTTTTGTTATCGGAAGGTATAGAAGGTCTAGAAGTTATTGACAACAAAGTGTATCCTGCTCTTTCAATTGACATATCTGATAACAAGGGAAAGACCTTTTTATCGAGTGCTAATATTTTCGAAGAACAAAGAAGCACAGGAATCGATTATGAAACATTCAAAAATAGTCAATTGCCAGTTTCTATCAAATTTTCATCTGAACAAGTTCAAAATCCCTGTACACTAAAGGCTTCGATCACAGATCTCAAGTCTGATAGACGCATAGACATAAACGGAGAGTTGGTAATCATATAAAACACCACTATTGATAATACCTTGCTTGGCTTGATTCTAACCGAATTTTATGAAGTCTCTATTGCTGACCAATTATCTAATCTTCTTGGGATGTCTAATCTCTTCAAGCTGTCAGGCAAATAATACATGCATACAACTCGGTAAAAATGAAGTAGCGCTTACTGAAAAACTACATCTATATGAAGATCTTGATCGAGATACTAATTTTGAAATTGTAAAAAACAACGATTTAATATTTAAACCCTATGATCAAATTACGATTAAAGATGCTGCATACTGGGGACGTGTGACATTGTGCAATTCAAATACCTATACACATTGGTCATTTAGAGTAAATCGAAATCAACTAAGCCATTTTAATTTATGCTACTTTAATAAAACAAAATCCAAGTGGATTACAAATTATAGTGGAGCCTTCCAACCATATGATTCGCAAGATGGGTACTTTCCAATTCAATCAGATTATAATCACATCGATATTAGATTAGACGCTCATGAAGAGATAGATATTTACTTTTATTTCAACAATAGCAGAAAGTACATAGATCCAAATGTTAGTGTAACCATCATTCCTAAGGATGTCTTATTTTATTCTAATCTCAATGATTGGAAGTCAAGAACCTATCTCATCACAGGATTGTTCCTCTTTCTGATTATACTTGGAGCTACATTTTATTACAATACGCGAGACAAAGCATTTTTATATTATGGTCTATATTTAACATCATTGTTGATATGGATTTATTATGCTGCAGGTTTATTCGATGATTGGTTGATGAAAAACATCTTTCCTCAACATCCAGAAAATGCACGATTGATTGGTACTGTTATCGTGTGTTATTGGTTCTATATATCATTTATCTGGCACTTTGGACATATTAATAAGATGTTCGAATGGGGAAGAAAATACTTTCTTGTATGGTCAGGGTATATCGCTTTTTTCTTTCCTCTTATAATTGGATCTAATTTGCTCACAAAAAATATTCAGATCTTTTTCAAGTTCGGATTGATATTCAATCTGGGCATGACACTATTCACATTGAGAGCGATGCAACTGCTCTGGCATAAAAGACATGAGACGGATATAAGATATGTCATTATCGGCCTATTTCTTATGTTCTCCTTACTTGCGGTGGCTTCATATGAGATTGTCATGAATGACTTTCAGATACCCAAGTTTTCAATTATTTCTATTCTGTTTATGATTGAAATTGTCTTTTTTCTTTGGGCGCTCTCCCAACGGTACAAAAACTTCTTACAATATGAAGTAGAAAATGAAGTCATCTCACAATCCTTAAAAGAAAAAGATACGTTACTTCGTGAGATTCACCATCGAGTAAAGAACAATCTACAGGTCATCTCGGCCCTTCTTACGCTGCAGTCAAAATATGTCGCTCATGATGAAGCCAAAGAAGCTCTTAAAGTAGGCGAAGGGCGTGTGCACTCTATGGCACTCATACACCAAGATTTATACCAGCATAGCAATCTTAAAGGTGTGAATGCCAGGGATTATTTTGAGAAGTTGATCAACAATCTTATAGCTTCTTATAAATCAGATCAAGTCAGATTATCACTTCACTGCGATATTCATCCGATGTTGTTAGACGTAGACACCATGATTCCACTAGGACTTGTAGTCAATGAGCTTACTAGTAATGCGCTTAAACATGCATTTACCAATACACAAACAGGTAATATATACATCACCCTTAAAGAAGTTAACAACACATTACAACTCATGATAAGAGATGATGGCAAAGGTGCCACATCAGTAGAATTAGAAAGCAAGTCATTTGGCTTTTCTCTTATACAGTCTTTTGCTCGCCGACTTGACGCTGATGTCGATGTAACAAATGACAACGGACTCAGCGTTCTTCTGCAAATTAGAAATTACAAAATGGCTGGGTAGTAATTAAGAATATCTTGGCCAACGTGAACTTATAGCTCTATGAATTCATAGATTTTTCTGATCTATATGAATTCATATAAGATTGATGACAACAATCTAGTGACATTTGAAGAAGCAATCTGCTATTCAACTTTCAAAGTCATTTGTTATGTATTACCAATTTTTCAATAGACTGCCAACTGCAAAAACAGTACTCATATCGACATTAAGATATGTCATGGTCTGTATGCTAGTACTGAGTACAACTTTCAGTTATGGGCAAATCAACGAGATTGAGCTATTGCCAGATGGCATCGTCTTCCCAAGGATGAACACTGCACAGCGCAACGCTCTTACTCCCTCACAAGGACAATGCATCTTCAATACACAAACCAAGGCGCTAGAATGCTACGATGGTTCTCAATGGACTTCTGGTTCAGGCAATGGTTCATCATCTCAGATATCAGATGGTGATCGAGACACATCCATCGAAGTAGAACAAGCCACGGACGAGGATACAATTCGATTCAATATTCAAGGCAAAGAGGTCATAAAGCTAGATGGTCAAACCTTGCATTTTAATAATAATGGCCAATCTGTTTTCATAGGAACAGATGCAGGTAAAGCGGATGATCTAAGCAATAATAAAAACACGTTTGTTGGGTCACTATCAGGGCAGGCAAATACTACTGGAACTCAGAACGTAGCACTCGGCCATCAAGCTATGAAAGACAATGTAACAGGGTCTAACAATGTTGCACTCGGTCAGCAAGCCTTGCAGAAAAATAAAAATTCCAATAATGTTGCAATTGGATTCAACGCAGCGCGAGACAACAACAATGGCAATAAGAACATAGCTATAGGAGGTTTTGCTGGATTTATAAATCAGAATGGAAGTCTAAACACATTTCTCGGATATGAAGCTGGACGGAATACTAGTACAACTACATCCGGTAGTGTGATGATCGGCCATCAGGCAGGCATGAATGAGACGTCATCCAATCGACTTTACATAGCTAATGACAATACAACGACTCCATTGATCTATGGAGAATTTGATAACGGGAAGTTGATAACGAACGGGACTTTTGAAGCCACTGAAACAATCAAAGTTGGCAATAATTTTAATGCCCCAGAGCCAGGTACAATCAGATTTAACTCTTCAAAAAATGACTTTGAAGGATG
>CAZRXJ010000203.1:0-5052 GCA_964604025.1 uncultured Saprospiraceae bacterium
CACCGCCGCCTAGGATAACAGCAATTGTATTTTTTGCACTCATTCTAATTGATTAATTTATTGTAAATACGAGCATATTCTTTAGCAGACTTAGTCCAAGAGAAGTCTATCTTCATAGCCTTTCTTCTTAACATCTTATATCGTTTTTGATCCTTGTAAAGATGCAATGCGCGCCCTATGGCATGCGTCAAGTCATCAACACTATCATAGTCAAATGATACACCAAGTCCACCCCCCTCATAATCAACAACAGTATCTTTAAGGCCACCTGTCCTTCTTGCGATCACCAAGCTACCATATCGCATAGCGAACATCTGATTGAGTCCGCATGGTTCAAATCTAGATGGCATAACGATATAATCAGAAGCCGCATAAATCTTATGCGCCAAGCTTTCATTATAACCAATAAAGCAAGCCACCCTTTCTGAATATTTGTTTCTGAGTTCTTGCACTTTCTGTTCTATAAATGGATCTCCAGATCCCAAGATGTAAAAATTGACAAACCCAAACCGCGCCAACACTCTTTCAATTGCTGGTACTAACAAGTCTCCTCCTTTCTGATGTGCAAATCTGCCTATAAAGCTGATCAGCGGTATATTGTTAAGGTGATAGAGTTCAGACAATATATCTGCCTTGTTGACTTTTTTAAATTGATCTACAGTAGATACCAACTTATTAGCAATGAGAGGATCTGTCCTAGGATTCCAGATTTCATTATCTATACCATTAAGAGTCCCTGAAAATTTCTCAGGTTCTTTATCACTCATAAATTGTAACGATGGCATATGCTCTCTCATCTCCTCCAGATAGCTAGGAGACACTGTATTGACATAATCTGCAAATCTCATCGCTGAAGCCACTGCGTCCATATATCCATCCCACTCAATAAATTGTCTATACTTAGACATAAAGTCAGGAAACAAATCTAATCTTGTCCATGGATATCGACTATTATATGCTCCATTGTGTATCGTATAAAAAGAAGGGATGTCTTTTAATCGTTTAAAGGCTTGTACTTTTTTCATCAGAAATGGAATAAAGCCTACCTGATGATCATGACAATGTAACAAATCAAAAGAGATTTTGCTTTTAGGATCATTGAGCCAATGCAATACACTTCTTTGAAAAGAAATATTGCGTTCAACTTCATCATGAAACCCATGCCCAGATTCATTCAAATAAATAGAATCTCTATCAAATCTTCCAGGTATATCGATACAGTAATAATCGAAAGACAGGGTGTTCTTCTTTACTTTATAAATATCAAATAAAGTGCTCTTCCCTTCCATCTCAAAAGATCCAGAATATGCTCTTCTAAAAGTCTGTTGATCGAACCAAGGAAGCTTATATCGTGGAGTCACTACAGTTGGTATCCAATCTTGATTCATGAGATATTTGGGCAAAGCACCAACAACATCTGCCATGCCACCAGCCTTGGCGGCAGGATAGCATTCTGTTGATATATGTAGAACTTTCTTTTTCCCCATTTTCTAATTACAATGTTGTTCTTTAATTTTTCAATTTCATTATTGTAACGGCAAGGGGCGCCAACTTGATATCAACAGAATATGCAAATCCATGGGCCTCTTTCTCTTGGCTATTAGTGTTTCTATTAAGGCATGCTCCACTACCCCAATAGTTAATGTCATTGCTATTAAAAATTTCTCGCCAAGTACCCTCTTTAGGTACACCAATACAATATGTCTCATGAGCAGTAGGTGTAAAGTTGCAAACTACCAAAAGCATCTCATGATCTGTGTGTCTTATATAGGCCAGTACACTATTCTTGTGATCAGTATGATCCACCCATTGGAATCCCTTCGGTTCAAATGAATATCGATGCAAAGCTTTCTCTTTTTTATAAATTGTATTGAGTGTTTGGACCATCAACTTCATTCCTTTATGTGGCCCATGTTCTAACAAATGCCACGCAACACCATCATCGACACTCCACTCAGATGTCTGACCAATATCATCTCCCATGAATAACAACTTATGACCAGGATGACTAAACATATAAGCGTAGAGCAATCTAACACTGGCATATCTCTGCCATTCATCTCCAGGCATCTTATTGATGATAGATCGTTTGCCATGTACCACTTCATCATGCGATAATGGCAAGACATAGGACTCAGAATAAGAGTAAGCCATACTAAAACTTACCTCATTGTGATGGTGTTGTCTATGTATTGGTTCACGCTCCATATATCTTAGTGTATCATTCATCCAGCCCATCATCCACTTAAATCCAAATCCTAACCCTCCTTCATGAACCGGCTTGGTGACACCGTCGAATGCCGTAGACTCTTCTGCCATCATCATAATACCGGGATGTGCTCCGTAACAGCTCTTATTCAGTTCTTTTAGAAACGAGATTGCACCAAGGTTTTCATTCGTTCCATATTCGTTAGGATCCCATTCCCCCTCTTCTCTACTATAATCCAGATAAAGCATAGATGCGACTGCGTCTACCCTTAGTCCATCTATATGATAACGGTCTAACCAAAAGTGAGCACTAGAGATTAAGAATGACCGCACCTCTGGTCTTTCAAAATTAAAGATGAGACTATTCCAATCTGGATGAAATCCTTTCTTTGGATTAGGATGCTCATACACTTTGGATCCATCAAAATCCGCCAACCAACTTTCATCTGATGGAAAGTGCGCCGGCACCCAATCCAGAATTACACCGATCCCAGATTGATGAAATGCTTCAACTAATACCATAAACTCTTGAGGGCTTCCATATCTACTTGTAGGTGCAAAAAACCCAGTAGAAAGGTAACCCCATGATGGGTAATAGGGATGTTCGGTCACAGGAAGAAGTTCTACATGAGTATAACCCATATCACTGACATACTTAACTAAGTCTTCAGCTAGCTCGATGTAGTTAAGTGACGTTCTGTCTACTTTCTTTTTCCAACTTCCGAGATGTACTTCATATATAGACACAGGCTCATTGTATGGGTCGAAAGATGCTCTTTCTTCCATCCACTTTTTGTCATACCAATCATACTTTGTATCCCAAGTGATGGAAGACGTTTGTGGCGCCATTTCAAAAAACAAACCATATGGATCCGCCTTTTCTCTTACCTTGTTATCGTAATGGCTAAGGATCTTATATTTGTATAATTCTCCTTTGTTAACATCTGGTATGAATCCCTCCCAGATGCCACTGCTGTCCCATCTTACTTGAAGGTCATATCCTTGACCGTTCCAATAATTAAAATTACCAACGACCTGTATCGACCGTGCAGCAGGAGCATATACTGCAAAGTAAGTGCCCTTCTGGCCATCTACTTCTATCTGTCTGCTTCCTAACTTATCATATAACTTGGTGTGAGCGCCGGATTTAAAAAGGTAGATATCATACTCTGTAAATATACTATGGCCGATCACTTTATGGGTCATGCAGACGTTTTAGGCTTATTAGTGCACTGTTGTAAATATAGTTTTTGTAATGGACTATTACGCGGTTATATATTCAAGAATTGTTATGGCCAAACAACTCTTACGCACCATAATCTTTGATTATCAAGAAACAAATGAACTTATATCTATAAGAAGCAAAAGTAATTCTTGTAACAATTGAGTCGGAGTCTTGAAGCACAAAATGAAGGACGAAACTTGAAAGAAAATATAGTCTTGTGGGTGCTATCTAATAACGGTAACATCACCAAATATCTCACGCGGCATGATGTCTGCTAACACCTCTATATAATACACATATACTCCTACCATGTTGTCATTGGGCACCCATCCGTCATCTGCCACATTGGTAGTGATTCTTTCTTTTTGAAAAACCTTATTACCCCAACGGTCGAAGACACTTAGGTTATATAGAAACTTGTATTCTGGATTAACATGCAAAAAGAAAAATTCATTTATAGGATTGTTAGGTGCATGTTGCATTATTATGTTGGGTGCATAGAAGTCTATGATCGGATCTACATGAAAATCTAAAGAAGCTTCGATCTGACATCCATACTCATCTACAATATCGACAACGTAGCTCTTATCTCTGGAGATGTTAACCACTGGGCTCAAGCAATCATCACAGCTCAACCCTTCACCGGGTGACCAAGTGACTTGAGCCACACTAGAATTGAGATATGCCTCTATTGGATAATCCAAATATGGGTTGATACTATCTTCTGCAAGAATTTCTAATTCTAATTGAGGTGCTACATCCAATGACCAGTGCAATAATAAACTGTCACATCCTGATTGAGTCAGAAACAACTGTTCATAGACGCCATCTTCATAATACCACTGACCAGCAAATAATGCAGAGTCTCCAAAACAAACAGTAGTATCAATAAAGAGCATCTCAATTGGGTCTTCATAGTTAACTGTCAAACTATAATAAATAGAATCACATCCCGATGTTCGACTTTCAATCAACTCTTCATATGTGCCTGCTTTGGTTATATTTTTTTGAAAAAAGAATAGAGCTTCATCTGCACATAAAGTAGTATCCTTAGTTATAGTAAAAGGCTCAGTGCTTACTTTAAGATCCAGTTCATAGACTATGGAGTCACAGCTTCCATCTGTATAAGTGATAGATCTTCCATATAAGCCAGAATCAGATAAAAAGAGATTGTCAAACAGAATTGAATCTCCAAAACATATTACTTCCGTACTTTTTATAATCTCAGCAGGTCTATTAATCATCAGCGTTAGCTTGCGCAGTAGAGAATCACATCCATCTCTTGTTGAGGTGTATAAATGTTCATATGATCCTTCTTGATCTAAGAGCTCACCATCCCATTCAATAGAAGTGCCAAGACAAATAGATTGCACTTGTTCTTCTATGATAAGTGGTGCTGTCCAATAGTCGTAGAAGATATCTTTTTCTACATAATTATCGCAACCCAATTCATCGGTAACCTTAAGCATGATCTTATTACTTCCTCTGGATGGATTAGAAAGCACTATGCTTTGCTCTCGACCGATTACTCTGCCTTCATGAAACCATACCCATTCTAATGGACTCGCACTATTGAATTCTGATACATTAGTCAAGTAAAGCGGACCAGGATCGCAAGG
>CAZRXJ010000204.1:0-5038 GCA_964604025.1 uncultured Saprospiraceae bacterium
CCACAGAATTTTTCTTTTATCAATGATACACTCATTGACAAGCAATTACCTTGTCATGTTACCTATACGAGTAGTGATGTTCATGAGGAACTAAAAAAGGGTTTTGACAAGTCTCCGATGTTCAATGGTCGCATCAGAGGATTGGGCCCAAGGTATTGTCCATCTATCGAGGATAAGATTGATCGATTTGCTGAACGAGACAGACATCAGTTATTCGTTGAGCCGGAGGGCTGGGATACTTGTGAGATATATGTCAATGGATTTTCTTCTTCACTACCTGAAGACATACAATATAAGGCGTTGAGAAAAGTACCAGGATTTGAATCCATGAAGATGTTTCGTCCAGGATATGCTATCGAGTATGATTTCTTTCCGCCCACACAATTGAAGGTAAATCTTGAGACTAAGTTGGTGCATAACTTGTTTTTTGCCGGACAGATCAATGGCACTACAGGTTATGAAGAAGCCGCATGTCAAGGCTTGATGGCAGGTCTCAATGCCCATCTTGCCATCAATGATGAAGAACCATTTGTACTGAAGCGATCAGATGCGTATATCGGCGTTTTAGTTGATGACCTGGTCAATAAAGGCACAAAGGAACCTTATCGCATGTTCACTTCTAGGGCCGAATATCGCATACTCATCAGACAAGACAATGCCGACCTGAGGTTGACACCAATGATAGATAAGCTAGGTATGAAAGGTCTTGACAATAGATTAGAGCGAGTACAAAAGAAGAAAGATGCGATGAAAGAGATAGAGCGATATATCGCTCAGACTTCCGTTACACCTGATCAGATCAATGGATGGTTGACCCAAGTTAATTCAGCACCATTGAAGCAATCAATAAAGCTAAGGACGGTCATCTCAAGACCACAAGTCAATATGAAGGAGTTGAGAAAAGTGTTGCCTTCGTTGGATCAATTTTTAAGTACCTATGCCAAGGATCACATCGAGTCGGCAGAAGTTAATCTCAAATATGAAGGTTATCTCAACAAAGAAAAAGAGATGGTCGAAAAGATGAATCGATTAGAAGAGTTGATCCTGAAAGAAGATTTTAACTATAAGGACATATTGTCCTTGTCTATCGAAGCACGAGAAAAACTACATGAGATCAGACCGCGCACATTAGGCCAAGCGAGCCGTATCAGCGGGGTCTCTCCATCGGATATATCTGTACTGCTTGTTCACATCGGACGTTAAAGAATTTTTATAATTTTATAATTGAAGATTTCTTTGCATAATAATGTCGTTATTAGAAATATGAATGTGTGGATACACATACTTTTATTGTTAGGGATGACTTCAGGACTCTCGGCTCAAACCCTGACGGAAGATCAACGCAACTTTCTCAATAAGGAGATTCGTTTTCTCAATGAATCCGTACATCGTATGGTGATTGTATTTCAAGTATATGAGAATTATAATAGCGAGATAACCAAGCATGTCGACCTTCCTACTAATGAAGGGATCAAGAATACATCAACTCATTTGCCAGAAAATCTTTTCGCAGATAACAACTTAGTCCGACGTGGGGATTCTCCATTGGAGCTTTATGCAGAGCTGAGTGCGGATCCTATGAGAAATAATATGCCTGTCAACAATTGGTCACTTATCGAAGAAGCGAAAAGTGTTATTGACTTTCTTAATAAAGATCGAAAGATAATGGATAACATTATCGACAATGAAGATCTTGAGAAGTTTTCTAATATTCAGTTGATCTACGGTGAGATAGAAAAGGCTGTGGAGTACTATGATAAGTTAAGATCTACGATTAAGATATTTGAAAAACTACACCTTAACACCTACCATGCTCAAGTTATAGATCTAGATAAGAAACAAGTTTATACAGCAATATTAGAACTTCATTATGATGTTAAAAAACTTGTAAGGCAGCTTCGTGCTGATAGCAGAAGTGGGGTATCTAATAGTGTAAGCAAGTTAGAAAAAGAGATCGGATGGCTTAAGGCTTGCATCTCCAAATTAGAATCTCCACAACAAAAATCAGACATGAAGTCTGCGGTTGTTTCGATTGAAAAACTTATCGAAGAAATCAACAACTACCTTGATGGCAAGCCAGTACCCAGTGGCTATGAACCCTTTGGTAGGGGATATTATTTCCACAATTATGAGTTGCTTCCTAAGATCAATCAATATGGATCGGGATATGCTTGGAAATTGGAAGAGTTTTTCAAAAAATACGATTGGCCTGTACTTAATGTACTTGAAGAACCGCACTACCTAAAAGTGGTATATCCTGAGAGAATACCTATAGAGATGATGACTGGAGATAGTATAGATCCTGATGAAAACATAAGACAGTTGATCGAAGAACAACTTCCGCAGCTCGATAAGATAGTTGTAGAAAAAGTAGAAGTTCCGACCCGACCGATTGAAGAACAACCAATCGAAGAAGTGAAAAAACATGTACCTCCTCCCATCAATATTATTGCAAAGGAAACGATCAAAGTAGATAGCGCTTTTTTTGTAATAAACTTATTTGATCATTTAAGAAAAGATGGAGATCGTGTTTCTATCAATGTCAATGGACAATGGGTACATGAGAGAATTTCGCTCGAGAAGAAAACACGAAAAATCGAACTCTCTATCAACAGCGGATCAGCTAACTACATTATCATCAGAGCAGACAATGTAGGTTGGAGTACGCCCAATACAATTGGACTCAGTTATAAGGCTAACCAATCAGAAAACAATGTTTCAATAAGAAAAGATCTTCAGCTTAATGAGGCTATTGAGATTAGATTTATACAATAGAAGGTCTGATTCTAATCTACTTGTATGCCAATCTTTGATTGATAATGAATGCTAATTCAATCTTGGCGTAGCTACCATTGTAAAATTAGGTACTACAACTTCAATGAGTTGATCGTCGATATCTCGTTGCATGGTAAAGTGGCCTTTCATCATTCCTATTTCAGAATTAAATGGACACCAAGAAACATACTCGTGTGAAGCTCCAGGATGAAGTATCGGCTGCTCTCCTATAACCCCATCTCCTTGTACTTCTCTCTTGTTGCAGTTAGAATCATGTATATACCAATGTCTTCTTAGTAACTGTACGGTATAATCACTTTCATTTACAATAGTGATCTTATAGCTAAACACGTAACGTTGTTCAGGGATACTGCTGTGCTGCGATTCATATCTTGATCTTACACTAATCTTGATCCCATTGGTGATACATGCTGGCATTGAGCGAAGTATGGATTTTGGTCCAAGATAATAATCGGAAGGATAATCAGAACGAAGTGGTGCTTTTTTGTTTTAAAAAGTTTCTGACTTGTCACTATAATCAAAGCACATTAGCAAGTTGTTCTTTGATCTGATCCAGCTCTACTTTCATCTGGACGACTACCTGTTGTAAGGGGCTATATTGTGCTTTTGATCCTAGGGTGTTGATCTCTCTTCCCATTTCTTGTGAAATGAAATTGAGTTTTTTGCCTTTGTTTTTGTTTTTGTTCTGTAGAGTGTCCATGAAGTATTTGCAATGTTGAGCGAGTCTTACTTTTTCTTCATGAACATCAAGTTTTTCAAGATAGTAGATGATTTCCTGTTCCATTCTGTTTTCATCAATCTGTTCATTTTGTAAGTTGTCTTGGATCGACTTTTTTATTCTGGCTACGAGTTCTTCCTTGCGCTTGGCTTCGTGACTTGCTACATTGGCTAATTCTTGTTCTATTGACTCTACTCGATCAGATAAGTCTTTAAATAGAGAACTTCCTTCTTTACTCCTAAAGCTATCTAATTCTGCAATGGCTTTGTTGAGCAGATCAAGGATAAAAGACCATTCGTCATCACTTACTTCTGCATCGTTAGGTTGTACAATGTTAGGAATTCTGATAATCGTCTGAAGAAGATCCTGATTAGCCAGATCATGTTTATCCGTAAGTTGAGAAAGCTGTTCTAGGTATGATTCTACAAGCGGTATGTTGAGTTTGTAGTCACTGTCGCTATCACTATCCTGAGCGGTTATGTTACAATCTATCTTGCCTCTGAGTACTTGACTCAAGATTATTTTACGAAGCTCGATCTCTTTTGAACGTAAATAAGTAGGTGATTTTAGCCTTAGATCTGAGACTTTGCCATTTAGTGTTTTAACATCGATGGTATAAGACTTTCCCTTATAAGTTTCGGTGGCTTTACCATAACCAGTCATTGATAATAGCATAATCTGCTTTAAAGTTGTGTGAGAAATAAAGCCACAAATGTAACATATTGCTATAATGACTTATATGTAAGTTCCTCAAAAAAATGAACAAAAGTTATGATAACTGATTTTTTTTACGAAATTTGCCGCGGTCACGTACCTCTCTTGAGTTGTGTAACTGATTAAGAACCAACTATTTAAAGTACCCATGCGCAAAGCTGAACTTGTTAATTTGATATCTGAAAAGACTGGTGTTCCAAAAGTAGATGTATTAGTATCTATGGAGACCTTCTTTAACGAAATAAAGGATACTCTCGCAGGTGGAGAGAATGTCTATATCCGTGGATTTGGATCATTCATCATCAAGAAAAGAGCGAAGAAGATAGGTAGACATATTAAGAAGAATGTCTCGCTTGAGATACCAGAACACTTTATTCCTGCATTCAAACCCGCAAAGATATTTGTCGATCAAGTCAAAGATTCTGTAAGTTCCTTACCCAAGGATGGCGTAAAGTAGATCACTTGCATGGCATTGACTAAACCACAGATTTATACATTATTTGGTTTTGGTGTATTCTTTCTCTTGCTTATGGCAATGAGAACTAAACCTCGTGATTTGTTGGCTGAAGAGAAGAATCGTTCTCTTAATCTTCAATCCACAGATGTCAATATATTGAAGCAAGAAGCGGCAGCTACGTTGAGCGATAATAATAAAGCACGGATTCAGATTCTTGAATCTCAATTAGCAAAAGGTAGTGAAGATGAGCAAAATGAAATCTATAAAGATTTATCTTCTGTGTGGTATGACGCAGGTGAGATAGGTATTGCTGGGCATTATGCTGAAGAAGTTGCTAATAATAATGAAGAGGC
>CAZRXJ010000205.1:0-5030 GCA_964604025.1 uncultured Saprospiraceae bacterium
AGAGGATATTACATTTGTAGGAACTATCATTAGCATGAAGAAGATA
The DNA here is from genome assembly GCA_964604025.1 of uncultured Saprospiraceae bacterium. Lineage (GTDB taxonomy): Bacteria > Bacteroidota > Bacteroidia > Chitinophagales > Saprospiraceae > JAJRXG01. Next base: position 47 of record CAZRXJ010000205.1, read on the forward strand.
TACGACCTTATTATATTTATTGGTTTAATGACTGTCAGTCAGATGACTCATGGCCAAGAACAATTTGAAAGAAGATATCCGTTACAACAGACGGATGTGATCACTTCGGCCCTCCTAACAGTGGGAGAAGGATATGTCACCATAGGCGTAGAAATCAATCAAGAAGACGAAAGAGATAACGTCAATGTGGTATTCTTCAATTCTAAAGGGAATGTAGATCGATCTTTTTCACTTTTATATGGAGATACGATCACCAATGAAGACTTCTTTGTACAGCAAGCAGGAGATATTATTATGTTAGAAACGGGCAACTTTGTTGTCTCAACCATTCTAGATAAAGATTCTGAGAATAAGGCCATCAGTCTTATTAACTCAGGTGGAAGTATAGCATGGACAGTATTGGCTGGTAAAGATACTGATACTCGTGATCTTAGATCTTCTCAATCACTGCTCATAGAACTACCGCGTGGAAGGATACTCCATAGTCATGTGGTATCAGGTGAAAACAACACTACTGATATTCAGCTTACAAGATTGAACTTAGTAGGTGAAGTAGAGCATACAAGTACATTTGGCCTTGAAAGATCTAATGGCGCTCAATTAAATGAAGATTTCATCGAGATGCAGTTTGGTCTTGATTCAACTGTGATGGTTTTGGGAACTACCGATGATCCCAACAGGCCATTCTTTCTATCCAAGATGGACACTTTAAGTAATGTGCTATGGACAAAAACTTATAATGGTGACTTTGGAAGATTACTGGATCGGCAAGGATATGATCTCGTACAATTAAGAGATTCGTCATGGGTTGTATTGGGTTCTGTGCTTCCAGATGGAAACATAATGAGAAACGAAGGCATACTCTTGCGTGTAGATAACAATGGTGATCCTCTGAGAAGTGAGACCATTAAGACTACTTCTCCAACCTTCCAACTTTATCCCAATGGCATAGTAGGCACGCTTGATACAACAGTTATCGTCAGTATGACAAGAGAAAATATGAGTACTACTGATCTGAATCCACTTATCATTAGCTATGATCTAGACTCAATGGTAGGTTATCAGACACTACTGGATACTTGTATATCTATAGATCCTAATATAGCTGAGCTGGTCACGGTCGATAGTATTTCAGCGACTTATATGACTACGACTTCTAAGGACGACAACGATATACCTTATCTCGCTAAAGTAGATGCAGAAGGTACTACACAATGTGAAGAATCTGCTATGGCCGTCACAATCGACACTGTTAATTTTATAGTAGGTGATCTAACCGCTGTCGTCGACACCTTCATGATGATTGAAGACTCTATAGTCGTTGAGAGTAGGCCATTCAATGATTATTCTCCGCCGATATTAACTTTGCAGGATACAACATACTGTCCACAAGATCCTATCAATTATTTTGTAGATGGCACGGTACGTGGTGGTGTTACATATGAGTGGGATGACGGACTTAATGTTCCAGAGAGAGTATTCACAGAAGAAGGTATGTTTATGCTAACTGTGACCGTGAGAGAAGATTTATGTTTTATACTGTGTGATACGCTTACGATTACTCAGCTAATGTTTCCAGAAGTAACAATAGGAAAGAACAATGCTAACTTCTGTACTACTGGAGACATCATCCTGAATGCCAACGTCACAGGTGCATCTGCTTCGAGCATCGAGTGGTCTACTGGCGAAACTTCACGTTCAATCGTAGTTGATGGCAATGTACTTATGGACTATAGTGTAGTCATAATGGACAATTGTGGTAATTCGGCTATGGCCAATACAAGTATAACCGAAGCAGATCAAACCCCGCCTGTAGATGGTGTCATTGACTTCAGTTGTGCTAATCCAGCCCAATTGAGTCTAACGGGTTCTGGTTTTATAGGTCAAGAGTGGTCTACTGGTGAGACTGATTCTACTGTTATAAGAATATCCCAGCCTGGTATCTTCTCAGTCATACTTTTTGATCAATGTGATGTACCGATGGATGTAGTCGATCCCATAGAGGTGACAGCAGAAGATATAGACAACTGTACAACTTGTGATAATCCTTGTCTGATATGGCCCAACGCCTTATTTCCTGATGATCCTGAACCAGAAAATAAAGTGTTTGGTCCTGCCATGCGGACAGGATGTAATAGCACAATTGTAAGCTATGAGATGAAGATATTTAACAGATGGGGCAAAAATGTCTTTACATCCAATGATGTAACCAACACTTGGAATGGAGCCATCAATGGCGATCCTCAACCAGGTGGTGTATACTATTATTGGTCACGCTATAACGACGGCAATACAACATGTGAACGTAAGGGAGATCTTACATTACTTAGATAGATATGTCGCAGATCCTCGATCTACTGATCATTGGTGGAGGTCCTACTGGTATCAATGTAGGTGTAGAAGCAAAGAAGGCTGGACTCAAATATTTGATTGTAGAAAAGGGAGTTCTTGCCAATTCACTTTTCCACTTTCCTGCAAACATGACTTTCTTCTCAACTTCGAAGAATCTTGAGATCGTCGATATACCATTTATCTCTCATACGGATAAACCAACAAGACGAGAGTCACTCGAATATTATAGACGCATCGTAGAAAGTTATAATCTCAATATGCACTTCTATGAAGCTGTAGAGAGCATGATGAAGTCTCAGGATATATTTTCTATAGCAACATCCAAATCTCATTATCAAGCGCACAATGTAGTGGTCGCAACTGGTTTCTATGATCAACCACGTATGCTCAATATCCCAGGTGAAGAGCTACCTAAAGTGAAGCATTATTACGATGAGGCACATCCATATGTCGATCAAAATGTGTTAGTGATCGGTGCAGCTAACTCCGCATGTGATGTAGCGTTAGAAACTTGGCAGAAAGGAGCTAATGTTACAATGGCAATAAGAGGATCGGAGCTTTATCATCGAGTCAAATATTGGATTCTTCCAAATATTAAAAATAGAATCGAAGAAGGATCAATACCCGCATACTTCAATACTCAAGTTATCAAGATTACAGAATCGACTGTCGAGCTAAATACGCCAGATGGGTTAATAGAATTGGAAAATGATTTTGTATTGGCAATGACTGGTTATAAACCTGATTATGCATTGATGGAAAGATTGGAAGTGCCACTTAGCAATGAGATAGAGTTACAACCAGTGTATGACGAAAGTACGCTTGAGACAACTAGAAGAGGGCTCTATGTAGCTGGTGTACTCAATGCTGGGATGCATACAAGCACACTGTTCATCGAAAATACAAGACATCATGCTTCTTTGATTGTTAATCATATTAAGTCTAAAGTGAATTCTTCAGTATAACTACAGTCTTATTTTATTAAATATTATACTTTTGCGTCAGTTATAAACACATCTTAATGGATACAGCGGTTTCTACTAAAAAGTACTGGACATACTTCGCCATCTCAACCATTCTTACACTAGTCTTGCTGGTATTCGCTAATGAGTGGTTTTGGGTTGGACTTCCATTCATGTTGACATATCTCGTCCAAGCTATGGACAAGATGTAATAAGTCCTTTCTAAAAGCTTAATCTTACTTCAGAATTGTTAAAGACTTCTTTAACAAGGTTAAAATTGAATTAAACACTTAAGTGTTTACCACAAGAAGCTTAGATATATCCGTCTTCATAATAACTAAACTGCACTATTATGAAAACCATACTTTACATCGCAGCCGTCTCAATATTAATACTTATTACTTCATGCAAATCTGTCAACAAGCTAGTTGATCAAGGACGCTATGATGAAGCGATTGTATTGGCAACTAAAAAGCTGGCTGGCAAAAAGAATAAGAAGACCAAGCATATCGTAGCACTAGAAAAGGCTTTTGCTAAGGTCAATCATTATGATCTCAATCACATCAAACAATTAAAATATAGAGCTGCTAATGGTGACTCAAGAGCATGGGAAGCCATATTTGATTACGGTCTTAAGATACAGGATAGGCAAGCACATATCACACCATTTCTTCCTTTAGTCAGTAAGGATAACTATGTGGGGTCATTTGACTTGATCGATACCGAACCTATCTTAACAGAATCAGCGGATCATGCAGCTTCTTTTCTTTATCTACATGGTCAAGAGCAATTAGCACAATCCAAAGAACTTAATGATAAGCTGCTCGCGCAAGAGGCTCACTACACTTTTCTAAAGATTGGAAAGTTCTACAATGATTATAAAGATGTCAGTGCACTGCTTAGTGAAAGTGCTAGACTCGGTACTTTTCATGTACTTTTAAAAGAAGATGAAAGTGCACTCAACACTTTGTCGCTCGATTTCATAACCGCTTACGAATTGTCGCGATTGCATGATAAATGGACTCAATACCATATTGATTTTGAAGATGATATAGTATTTGACGCTGTTACTATAATGGAGATCATAGATATAGACATATCACCTGAAAGTGAAGTGATCAACAACTTCAATGAGCAAAGAGAACTTGAGCGTTGGGTCGATGAGACCGACAGTGAGGGAAACATCGTTACTGATACATCAGGCAATCCTATCAGATATAGAGAAGTTGAGATCGTTAGGGCCTCGATAACAGAAGTAGTCAGGAGCAAAGATGCTCGGGTTAGCGGTCTCGTAGAAACGATAGATTACAGCACAGGAAGGCTCATAGATAGTGATAGCTTCACTCATGAGATCAACTTTAACAGTGATGGATGTGATCTCATAGGTGATAGACGAGCCCTATCAGATGGTGTCAGAAAGAGAATTGACTTGTCTATAAGTCCATTTCCTTCCGATTATGATATGACTACAGAAGCTATATCGAATATCACAGATGACTTTCTGCGGTATATATCAAAACAGGATTTCAGAACTTATTATCGTGACCTTCTGGTAAGTCGCTGACATTTAGCCTAAGAATCTAGCCCATGTGTAATCTTTCGTATTACACATGCGTTTAGGTTATGATGTTAAAAACACTATGTCTTTTATCACTTTTATCTATGTCAGA
>CAZRXJ010000206.1:0-5026 GCA_964604025.1 uncultured Saprospiraceae bacterium
TGTTATATCTTGTAGAAAAACATCTTATGACACGCACCTTAATCCTTGGGACTCTATGCTTCATCCTCATTACCTCTGTTCGATCACAAAGCATAGATCAAGACAAGCAACTGATTATACAGTCTGTAGAAGCGCACAAGAATAGACTTATAGATATAAGTGATAAGATCTGGGCATTAGCAGAGACAGCTTTTGAAGAGTCTGAGAGTTCTGAGTTGTTAGCAAGTTATGCGGAACAACAGGGCTTTAACGTTGAAAGAGGTGTAGGCGATATGCCGACGGCTTTCATCGCTACCTATGGCTCTGGATCACCTGTAGTGGGCATATTAGGGGAGTTTGATGCGTTACCAGGTCTATCTCAACGTGCAGAACCCGAAAGAAACCCTTTGACAAAAGGGCATGCGGGGCATGGGTGTGGGCATAATTTATTTGGAGCTGGAAGTCTTGGTGCAGCTGTGGCAGTTAAAGAGTTAATGGCTCAAGGAAAGATAAAAGTAACGATAAAGTTCTATGGTACACGAGCGGAAGAAAAGTATTTTGGAAAGTTGTATTTCGCTAGAGCAGGACTATTTGATGATTTAGATGTCTGTCTTGATTGGCATCCAAGTGCTCAAACCAAAGCTGAAGTACAGAGTTCATTAGCCCTTGTTGATTTTGTAGTTGAATTCAGAGGTCAAGCCGCACATGCTGCTTTAGACCCTTGGAATGGCCGAAGCGCTACCGACGCCATGGAACTCTATGCACATGGTATCAATGCCCTACGAGAGCATGTAAAGCCCACAGTTCGTATACATTATCATATGCAGCAAGCAGGAGATGTTGTCAATGTCGTTGGGGACTATGCAAAGATCTGGGTACGGGTAAGAGATACAAAAAGAGATGGAATGCTCAAGGTATATAATAGAATCCAAGAGATGGCTAGTGGAGCCGCTATTATGGCAGATGTCGATTATGACATAAACCTTATCTCTGGACTACATGAAGTATTGGTTAATAGAACAGGAGGAGCAGCTTTACTAGAGAATCTACAGCAGCTTGGAGATATAACATATACCGAAGAGGAGACGGCATTTGCTCATAAGATGCAGGAAGTTCTTGGAAAGCCTCAAGATGGGCTTGACGCGACTATAAGACCCCTTGAAGTCACTGTAGAGCACCCTATGGGTGCATCCTCTGATGTAGGAGATGTTAGTTGGGTGGTACCAGAGATCCGATTAGGTGTGACAACAGCTCCTATAGATACTCCGTGGCACTCCTGGGCAGTAGTTGCTTGTGGTGGCATGTCAATAGGCCATAAAGGCCTTATATATGCTGGTAAAGCTTTAGGGATGACAATGGTTGACCTTTTTAAGAATCCCCAATTAGTCAGTGATATCAAGGCCGAATTTAAAGAACGTAAAGGAGATAATATCTATACACCAATGCTTCCCGATGGACCACCTCCTATACCTACAAACACGGATGATTAAGCTATAAAGTGATATGACAGAAAGACAAGCAAGACCAGGCACATGTGGATGGTGTCTTAAGTATCCAAAATATATCGCCTACCATGACGACGAATGGGGTGTACCTGTATATGATGATCAATTGTTATGGCAAAAACTGATCTTGGACGGCGCTCAAGCTGGCCTAAGTTGGTGGACAATTCTTAACAAAAGAGATAACTATAGAAAGGCATTTGACAACTTTGATGCAGCTATAGTTGCTAGGTACAATCAAAAGAAAATAGATGCCCTATTACAGAATCCTGGTATCGTCAGAAATAAGCTTAAAGTCAATGCAGCCGTGACCAATGCACAAGCTTACTTGAGCATCTTAGATGGTGGTGTGTCGTTCAAAGATTACCTCTGGGATTTTGTTGATGGCACACCTAAAATCAATCACTTTAAGACACTTGCAGATGTTCCAGCAAAAACAAGTATAAGTGATGATATGAGTAAACAATTAAAAAAAGATGGTTTTAAGTTTGTAGGAAGCACTATAGTGTACGCATTTATGCAGGCAGTTGGTATGGTCAATGATCATGTTACTTCATGTCCAAGGCATAAAGAACTGTCTTAGTTATTTTGGGTGAAAATGTAATGATCATCACATTAACATTTAACTTATAAATTATTTTTCTAATTGATAGTGCAATTGTAGTTGACGAAAGAAATAATTTGTCACTTCTTAGTGTGGAAGAGACATCATTCATAAATAGCGTCTTATAGAATTAAAATTTTATAATTGATATGTCAACTAATTTGTACGGATGCTAAGTAGTATACTTTTTAACAAATCAAGGTCTGTCTCTGTATTATAAACATTTGGCGATACCCTTATGTACTCGCCACGGTAAGAAACTGAAATATTAGCGGCCGCAACTACCCTCTTCACTTCCTCCATATCTATGCCATCTTTGAGTCCGATACCGAACAAGTGAGAGGCCATATTCTTACGATTAGGGACGATATATCCATCATATTCAAGAGCATCTAGCATAGGACTTATTAGCGAACGACAATAACGTTGAATTTCTAAGGGAGACCATTCTAAAAGTTGTTGTATAGCTTCTTGTAACATCGGTATTTTTATAAAGTCTGGCGCCTCTCCCATTTCATACTTTCTAGCTCCTGCACGATATTGACTTTGATACCTTGTGAGGTACTGAAAGTCTTCGCTACCTACTCTATTCAACCAAGACTCTTCTATCGGTTCACCACTATCAAAAGCATCTCCATAATATGCAAATCCTATAGCATAAGGACCAAGCATCCATTTGTAGGCTGCCACGATAAGTGCGTCAGCCTTTATCTCTTCTTGATCATATGGTAGAGCACCTACAGATTGGGTTCCATCTAAAACGAAAAGTGATCCTACAGATCGACATAATGAACTTATGCGCTTAATATCAAACAAAGATCCATCACCCCATTGTATAGGGGCCATAGCTACAGCCAATGTCTCCTTGTCAATTTCTTCTAAGATCAACTCAGACCAAGAATCTCTGTTGTTAGGTTTATTTATAATCTTAGTCTCAAACCCTCTATCTCTGGCTATACGATCCCATATATAATAGTTACTGGGAAATTGGTCTTCAAGAAGTATAATCTTCTTTCTTCCGTTTTCGGGTATGTTGTATGCCACATTTGCTAAAGCATAGGATGCAGATGGTACTAAAACTACTCTGTCTGGAATAGCAGCACCAATCAATTGTGCGAATAACTTGCGCACTTTATTAACATCCTCGAAAAAGTCATTTGCCGTAAGGTCTGAAGGCATTCTTTTTTTTATCATCCCTTTGATACCTGCAGACTCTACTGATTTTAATAATGGAGACATATAAGCTCCATTAATAAATGTGATATCATCTGAAAGTTGAAACTTATCGCGCTGACAGAACATATTATAAAATTAGTTAATAAAGGTACATTATAGGATATAAAACCCCAGTGAAGTTTTATAAATCGATGATCATCTCACTTTATGTCAAATGCCTTACTAAGGATGTAGGGTATACTCTAGTAGATATGAATCGGGAATAGTTTTCTTTTGTTTTATCTGAAAATGTAAAGAGCATCATCAGTTAACTTAATCCTGTATGAACAAAATAGTGTGGCTTGCTTTGTGCGTTGTGTTAATATTGCTCACGAGTTGCGAGGAGTATGGAGTGCAACTTAGAATTGAAAACAGAAGTCAATTCGATTTTCAAGAAGTATCAGTCAATAACGTGTCTTTTGGAGCAGTTGAGAAAAGCAAACAATCTCAATATCTGCCATTCGAGAACCTATATTCTAAGGAGTTTGTGCAAGTCGTCATTAATGACAAAGTGCTCAAGTTTATCCCTGAACAGTTTGATCAAGAAGATTTTAGGAGTTCTGGTGACTATACTTATTCACTTGACATAATAGATCAAAAGTACATCTCGCTTAGATTCAAAACTGATTAGGAGATAGGACATATCTTGTATAGACAATAAAAAGCCCATCCAGGTAAGCTTTTTTAGTTTTCAATTCATTAATTCTCGATACCTTTCGGCTATGCGAATAGCCATCATACAAGACGGGCCTGTATATCTCGATGCGCAGGCGACATTAGAGAAAACGATTTCCTTTATCAAAGCAGCTTCTTCTGAAGAAGCAGATCTTATTGTATTTGGAGAAAATTGGTTTTCAGGCTATCCAGTATGGCTTGATGTGTGTTCTGATATAAACCTTTGGGATCACTCTCCAGTAAAAGCGGTATGGAAAAAGACTTTTGAAGAAGGATTGCAAGTTGAGTCCTCAATCATGAATGAGCTACAAAAAGCAATAAAAGAAGCTGGCCTTTATGTTATCATGGGTGCGAACGAACCCGTTGTAAGTGGCAAAGGAAATGGGACTCTATACAACACTATATATACATTTGATACTTCTGGGCTAATCGTCAATCATCATCGCAAGTTGATGCCTACTTACACAGAAAAGCTCGTACATGGTCTTGGGGATGGAGCTGGGCTTAATACGATTGAAACTCCTCATGGAAGAATCGGGTCTTTAATTTGTTGGGAGCATTGGATGCCCTTAACACGACAAGCCATGCATGACGAAGGAGAGGATTTGCATATTGCGCTTTGGCCATTTGCAAAGGAACTTCATCAACTCGCGAGCAGGCATTATGCTCATGAAGGTAGGTGTTATGTAATAGCAGTAGGTCAAGTCATGCATGAGGATGAGCTTCCAAAAGGACTATCGATCAGTGAACAGATAAACGTACCAGATCACAAACTAATATTAAGAGGTGGAAGCGCTGTATATGGGCCCGATGGATCCATCATCAGGCCTCCGACGTACAATACAAGAGAAGTAATATATGTCGACCTTGATCTCAAGCAAGCTGTTAGTGAACGTATGAATCTTTCCGTATCAGGTCATTATCAAAGAAGTGACGTATTTAATCTGAAGGTGGATAAAACTCGGCATTAGGTTTCTTAGTGTTTAAGAGGGATAATGGTTTAATGAGGTTTAGAGGATTAATACGTTGTACCGACACTTGAGTTGAAACA
>CAZRXJ010000207.1:0-4997 GCA_964604025.1 uncultured Saprospiraceae bacterium
TGATCCAAATTTAGCAGCAGAAGCTACAGATATATTAGTTCTGAAGAATGTTGGACCTAAAGGATATCCAGGCATGCCTGAAGTTGGCAACATGAGTGTACCTAAGACATTGTTAGAAGCTGGTGTCACTGATATGGTAAGGATATCTGATGGACGGATGAGTGGAACTGCATTTGGGACTGTGTTTTTGCACGTCTCTCCAGAATCCGCTGCAGGTGGTAATCTTGCCTTAGTTGAGAATGGAGACATCATCGAAGTAGATGTTCCTAACAGATCACTTAACCTAAAAGTCTCAGAAGATGTGCTCGCCGATCGACGCAAAAAATGGCGGCCAGAAGATCTTGGTTATGATAGAGGATATGTTGAGATGTATATCAGAGATGTAGAAGAATCTCATCTTGGAGCTGACTTGAAGTTCTTAAAAGGAAAGTCTGGAAGCGAAGTATCAAGAGACTCGCATTAATTTTATAATTTAGTCTATTCATGGTCAGGTTATTATTCCCCATTCTCATTCTTGAAGCCTACTGCTTGTATGATGCATACAAAAAGCAAGCAGATCAGAAATGGTTCATAGTCATTCTGTTATTTCCTCTACTCGGGAGTCTGGTGTACTTGTTCGCAAGTGCTGCAGGTAAGACGAGGGCTATCGGTTCAAAAGCACTAGCAAAATCAGGACCTTTGTCTAATTCTAAAATTAAGCACTTAGAATCTGAATTAGCTTTTACTGATACCGTGCGTAATCGCATGCTTCTGGCACACGAATACACCTCAATAGGGGAGTTTAATAAAGCAAAAACACTATATGAATCATGCCTCTCTGGCGCTGCTAATGACGACTTGAGTCTCTTGATAAGACTTGTAGATGTGTCATTTGAGTCTGGGGATTATAAGTCTGCGATTAATCATGGAGAAAGAATCAATGGGCGATCCCTTTTCGATAAGTCCATTGAAAAGACCGCCTATGCATGGTCGTTATATAAGGTTGGGCAGATAGATGAAGCAGAGGATGCCTTCAAGCAAATGGATGCTCGATATACTAACTATGTGCAAAGATTAGAATTTGCAAAGTTCTATAGCGTAACGGACAGAGATCGAGCAGCTAAAGAAGTACTAAGTGTACTAATCAACGAGTTGGACTCTATGCATAGAGATGAACAACAATTGAAAAAAGGAATTATTAAAGAGATTAAAACCTTTTATAAGAACCTACCTTGACAATTGGGCTTTGAGCCGATTGCCAATATCAGATAGAATGAACCCAAAGGGCTAAAGTTACTTGTCAAAATAAAAAAAGAGCCAACGCTAACTTGCATTGACTCTTTTAAAATCTCAATTATATTTTCTAAAACTGAAAAGGGATCGCTGCTCTCGTTGTATCCCATCCAATCTGGAGATGAACAAGATTATCTCCTTTCTCTTCGAACTTTATAGAAAGTGCTTCTAACACTTCTGTTTCCTTTGTTACAGGTACAGAGATTGTAACTACATCTTTAGATTCATCTCTGTTGGCAGCACCCCAGATAGGATAGTCTTTAGAGAAGATGATATCCCAAGAAGTATCTCCAAGTTTAGCGAACATAGCATACCTTCCTCTTGCTACCTTTGTTCCGTTGATCGTTGCATCTTCATAGACTGCTATCTCTGTAGCTTCATTAGCGCCGATTCTCCAGATGTCTCCTGACTTTAGTAACCCACCAAAGATATCTCTACCTTTCTTTTGTGGGCGGCTATACGTTACTTGTATCTTAGGAGTGATGTTTTTATCCTCGCCTTCTGCATAATTAGTAAACGCACTTCTTCTGGGATAGTGAGCCATGTCCATAGGACTTGGATCGATATTGTTAAACAATACAGGATTGAAGGCGATAGGAGCTGTCACTCTATGCCCATCCCATTCTATGATCATATTGGCATGTTGATCATCCACTTCTTGAAATGTCATAACCATATCTTCACGCTTTTCATCTACTTGCTCTACAGTGTACTTGATAGAGGCTACGGTTTTAGATTTATCTCTATTAGCACTTCCCCAGATACCTGATTCTGTAGAGAAGTTGAGGGTCCAGAAGCCTTTTTCAACAAGAGCTGACATAGTATAACTACCTGGTTGCAATGTTGCGTCTCCGATCGCTACGGGAACATAACAAGTAAGTGTTGTCGCTTCATTAGCGCCCATTCTCCACTCGTTTCCATATTTGACAAGTTCACCAAATATTACTCTGTCATTTTTCATTGGTCTACTGTAAGAGAGCTTTAGCTTAGGAGTTATGTTGCGCTGGTCTTCACTGAGATAGTTACGCCAAGCTACATTTTCAGGATAATAGACCAAGTCCATGGTGCTATTATCAAGATCAGGCCATTTCTCATCTTGAGCCGTAATCATCCAAGCTGTCGATACAAGAAAAATAAGTATAAATATGTGTTTCATTATTTTGGTTATTAATTAAGCCGCAAATGTACAATGTCTGATACAATACTGGGTGTCCGTTACAGACCTTAGGAAATAATTATGTTTTTTAGTTTGATAGTATTGTCGATAGTCTAAAAAGCTATCTTGGGCCACTTAAATCTATATATGTTTCTCCTGGCCTTATGCATATCTTGTAATGTTGTTTTAGCGGTCATATTTAAGTATTTCGATAAGTTCAATGTCGATAACCTGCAGGCTATAGTTATAAATTATATTGTCTGTGTGCTCTTTGCATCCGTGATCTTAGGTGAGAGCGCCATACCATCAGATTTGTTTTCTACCAGTTGGTGGCCCTTCAGTTTGATTTTGGCTTTCTTGTTTATTGTTGGGTTCAATATTATGGCCTTGTCATTTCAGAAGAGTGGAGTAGCACTGACAGCTATCATCCAAAAGATGTCATTGATCATTCCTGCATCTGTAGCCATTGCAGTATATGGAGAGCCACTTCAGTTGTCTAAAGGTATTGGGATTGGTCTAGCATTGATTGCTATTGTACTTGTGAATATTCCTTCCAAAGATGCAGATGAAAAATTTTCGATTTTCCATCCCGTCATTATCTATCCATTATTGACTTTTGTACTGAGCGGTATTATAGAGGTGATTTTATATTATGTAGAAGTCGAAGGCATAGTTGGAAGCGATGGTGCAAAATTCACCGCTACTTCATTTGGTATGGCTGCAGTTTTGGGTTTTGTATTTTCATTGTTTAAAATATTTAGAAATGGTAATTATCCATCGACTAAAGAGCTTATAGGAGGAATTGTTTTAGGTCTTCCTAACTATCTTAGCATTTATCTTCTTGTTGTTTTGTTGTCACAAGGATGGGAAGGATCGAGATTATTTCCGATCAATAGTATAGGGATACTTATTCTTACTTCGCTCATTGGATTCATCTTTTATAAAGAGCATCCAGATATGATGAAGGTCGTTGGCATATTACTGGGAGTTGGAGCGATATTCCTACTTTCATTCTCTTAATTAGTCTTTTTTCGCTTGCTTTCGCAAATATTAATCGACCGCACAGGAAGATTGCATATAGTTAATTGCTAATTTGGTAGTACTAACATTAACGTATGAAATTATTTATCACCGGTCTAAGTATGGCCTTCCTTGTATTGTTGTCTTGTTCAGACAAGAATGCCAACCACGTTAAAGATAAAAAGGCAACTACTTCAGTAGAAGCAGTATCCTTGACATCAGATTATAACAAAAATCGCAATGCATACTTCGGAGACTTACACATTCACTCAAGTTGGTCCTTTGATGCATTTATATATAATGTACGAACAAGCCCTGAAGATGCTTATCGATTTGGCAAAGGAGAAATGATCAAACATCCCATAGCAGGTGATATACAGAACAGTAGACCATTAGATTTTATGTCTGTGACGGATCATGCGGAGTATATGGGTGTGATGATGCAGATGCTAGATCAAGAAAGTCCGCTTGCCAAATTAGAATTTGCAAAAAAAATTAAGAGCGAAGATCGTGCTACTTCTTTAGAAGCCTTTGGTGATGTGGGTCGTAGTCTTGCGCGTAACGAACCTATAAGTCAATTGACAGAAAGAACTGTTATATCTGATACGTGGCAAAAACAAATTGAAATCGCTAATCGATTTAATGAACCTGGGACTTTTACGACTTTCCCAGCTTATGAGTGGACTTCAAGCCCCCAGCAAGGTAGTGGCGAGATTGAAAATCTTTATGCGGCCAACTTACATAGAAATGTAATCTATAAAGGAGATAAGATATCTGATATTCCATTTTCATCATTCAATAGTCAAGACCCTGAACAGCTATGGAAGTGGATGGAAAAAGAAAAAGCCAATGGCATAGACCTTATCGCAATACCCCATAATGCCAATATGAGTGATGGATTGATGTATAACAAGAAGACATATGATGGAAGACCAATTGACAAGGATTATGCACAGTTAAGAATAGATAATGAACCCATAAATGAAGTTGTACAGATAAAAGGACAATCAATGTCCCATCCGGTTCTTAATCCTAATGATGAGTTTGCAGATTATGAACTTTACGCTTATACATTTGCCGTAGGCCCTCCACCTGCAAGCAAACCCCAAGGCAGTTACGTACGTGAAGCACTTGAGCAAGGATTAGCCTATAAAAAAGAATTAGGCGTGAATCCTTTTGAATTTGGTGTCATTGGTTCTTCTGATGGACATAATTCTGCCAGTCCGATAGAAGAGGATAGTTATTTTGGAAAGTTGGGAGTGGTAGATGGCAGTCCTGAAGTTAGATTACAAGCAGGAGAAAGAGGTAGTCAATTTTTACGCTCTAAGTTCATGAGCGCTGCAGGGCTAGCAGGAGTTTGGGCAGAAGAAAATACCAGAACATCTATCTATAATTCTCTAAAGCGCAAGGAGACATTTGCGACAAGCGGTCCTCGTATAGCTGTGAGATTTTTTATAGGTTCTGAACTTACAGACTTGCAATTAGATGATGATACATGGCTCGATAAAGCATATGCTTCTGCAGTGCCTATGGGCAGTACAATAGAAGA
>CAZRXJ010000208.1:0-4981 GCA_964604025.1 uncultured Saprospiraceae bacterium
GGATCTCTTTTTATATTGATCTGCATAGAACATTCTATGCGCTCTTCCTTGGAAAACTGATCTTCAGTCCAAGGTGTGTTATTGTAAAATTCTCTTACTTCATTTTCTAATTTTTGCAAGGTCTTCTCCGATGCAGTTGCTAGAGCAGGATACTTCACCTGAACATCCATCGCCAATTCCTGGCTATGGTTCTGCCCAATAATACCTACAAAGAATATAAAGATTAAGAATTGTCTGATCATAAATCACTTTTTTCTGCCAACAATGGAATGATCGTATCTACGATATCACCTGCCACTGCTCGCTTACTTTTCAAAGGGTAAGACTTCGGTTCAATATTATGTTGATAGATCGTGATCTTGTTCGTATCATACTTAAAACCTGCGCCTTTTTCCTTCAATGAATTAAGAACGATCAAATCGAAGTTTTTCTTGTCCAGTTTGCGTTGCGCATTGCTGGCTTCATTATTTGTTTCTAAGGCAAATCCACATGTGACTTGATGATCACGCTTTATCTTCCCTAATGTTGATGCGATATCGACCGTTCTCTTTACTGCGATATCCATATCACCTTCTGCCTTTTTAATCTTCTTGTCACTTGTATGCTCAGGTGTATAATCTGCTACCGCTGCCGCAAAAATGGCAACGCTGCACTCTGTAAATATTTCGCGACAAGCATGATACATATCCTCTGCACTCTGCACATCTATCACATTTACCCGCTCATCTACGGGCCGTAGTGAAGTAGGACCAAGCACGAGATATACCTTGGCACCTCTATCTACGCATTCTTCTGCCAGGGCAATGCCCATACGGCCAGTGCTATGATTACTAAGAAATCTTATAGGATCTAAAGGCTCACGAGTTGGGCCTGCTGTGATCAATATAGATGTACCTTTTAAATCAGCTTTTTTTTTTGAATGTGCGTCCAAGAAAGCAACTATATCTCCTGGTTCAGCCATGCGTCCTTCTCCTACAAGTCCACTGGCCAATTCGCCATGACCGACGGGTATCATATGATTACCATATGATAACAACTTCTCGACATTGGACTTGGTAGATGGATGTTGCCACATGTCAAGATCCATAGCAGGGGCAAAAAAAACTGGACACTTAGCACTGAGATAAGTTGCGACAAGCATATTGTCAGATTGCCCTGATGCCATCTTAGATAGCGTTGTGGCAGTAGCTGGCGCCACTACAAATGCATCCGCCCACAGTCCAAGGTCTACATGATTATTCCAATTATCTCCATTAATTATATCAACAGATACCGGATACTTTGATAAGGTAGAAAAGCTTAGAGGAGCAACGAATTCTGTAGACGAAGGAGTCATAATGACTTTGACTTCTCTACCTGACTTTATAAGTAGGCGCACCAGTGATAATGCCTTGTAAGCAGCTATGCTTCCTGATACACCAAGGATAATTTTTTTCATTTTGTATAAGACCTATTCAGTCTATTCTTCATCTATCTCGGTTTGTTCTTTAAGTTCGATTTCAAGTCGATTACCGATATACTCTTCAGTTGCTATCAATGTTGGATTAGGAAGCTTCTCATAGAACTTTGATATCTCAATCTGCTCTTTATTCTCTTGTATCTCTTCGATACGATCTGTAACTATGGCAAACTCTTCTAACTTACCGTGCAGTTCATGCTTGATATCTACATTGAGCTTGCTCGCTCTTAATTCTATGATAGAGATGGCCTCATAGATATTGCCTCTAGTTGCTGCTAATGCTACAAGATTTCTCGCTTTAACATTAGGATCTAAGCCTTGTACACGTGTTTTAATATCAGCCATTTTGTATTGTTTTAAGTTCTTGTTCGCACTTTGATTTTAAAGATACTATTTCTTCTGAACGCTTCTCACCTATATGTCTCTTAAGATATGCCTCACATCTCTCAACAGTCTTTTTATATCTTTCTTCTTTTCTTGTATATACACTATTATTGGCCCAATCCATACTCGCTTTAACGATGATATACCTCGCTTCTTCAGAGTGATTAGTATCGGGAAAATCTTTCAACATATTCTCAAGGCTCTGTATAGCAGAACTATAGCTTTTAGTATCATAGTACATCTTCCCAGAATCAAAAGCCTTAAGCTCCATCTTCAATCTCAAGTTATCGATATATTGATTACACTCCTTTACTCTATCGCTCTCTGGATATGCATTCACAAATTTTTGAAATGCATCAATCGCTTTCTGACTGTCTGATTGATCCAACTTGTATTTTGGACTTAGACGGTAATGTGATATTGCGGTTAAGTAGAGGGCTTCCTCTTTTCGTGGGCTGGCACTATAGGTATCTGCAAAACTCTTAAAGTAGTGAGCACTCAAGATATTGCTACCACTTAAGTAGTGACCTTGAGCAAACTTATATGCTATTTCTTCTGCTTCAGACTTTCCTCTATACGCGGGTATGAGTAGCTCAAATAACGTATTAGCTTTTGTATATTCTTCTTCTTCAAAATAAGCATTTGCTTTCTCAAGCATCATTGCTGGATCACCAGAGATCCTTATCTTTTCGAACTCAGATCTACAGCTGATCATCAAGACTGTAGCAGCAAGTAATAAGAATATGAAAGGTGATCTTCTCATAGGCGCGCAAAATTAAGTTATTTCAGCTGAGGATACAATTATTTTTAATGAACGATATCACAGCATGTAATTACCATAAAATATGAGAGTTTAGGAGAGTTTTAACGGTTGGTACACTATCGGCAATGATTACTGCCGTCCCTTCAAAGCAATAGAATCATAGGGATCATGCATATCAAGGTCTCTAAGTTTTTCTATGACTTTTTTTACCAGAGCACGTTCGACTTCTATACTACTGACTGAACTATCTTCTGTATTCAACCAGTATAAGACTTTGAGATCAACTTTGCCATTATCAATCGAATGAATGATTACGTTGGGACCTTTATCTCCTTTTAATGTCCCTCGTTGATTGTTGACGATCTCTTTAATAGCTGCTACTGCTACATCTTGATCAGACTCAAACTTTATGCTTACAACAAAGTCTTTTCTGATAAATCCATCAATGGTATAATTGACCAATGGATTCTTGACTACGTGGCCATTAGGAATAAAGACATCTTTTCCATCGAATGTCTTCATATGCGTATTACGCAAGTTTAGGCCTTCTATCGTTCCTTTATATCCAGACATCTCAACTATATCACCTACACCAAAAGGTCGATTAAAGGCGAGTATAAATCCTGCCAAAAAATGCTCACCTATGTCCTTAAATGCAAATCCTATGATAAAAGCTCCGATACCTGCTGTCCCCCAAAGACCGGCTGCAATTGACCCAAGCCCAACAATATTGAGAAATCCAAGAATGGCAAAACCCAGAATCACCAACCGCATCAACTTCAATATAAATCTAAGAATCAGCTTGTCTTCTAATCTGGGTTCTAATGCTCGTTGAATGAATCTGATGAAATATTTGGAAACCAACCATACCACGAAGAGCATAAGAATACCCATGATAATCTTAGGACCAACTATGGACAGGCCCTCCCAATACTCAACAAATACACTTATAAAGTTCTCTCCGAACGTTCCCATAAATCAAAGGTAAATACTTAGTCCATTATGACTTTACTTGTGACCACTTCGATTTGTTATTGATCTTCACGGACACATCATTATATCAATAAAAAAGGATCCTCGGCGAACCGAGGATCCTATATATACATTGTATGATGATGATGTTCTTACATCATACCACCCATACCACCACCTGGAGGCATCGGAGGCATAGCAGGACCACCTTCTTCTGGCTTATCGTTGATTACTGCTTCTGTTGTCAATACCATACCAGCTATCGATGCGGCATTTTCCATAGCAATACGAGTCACTTTAGTAGGATCTATAACACCTGCTTTCTTAAGATCTTGGTATTTGTCTGTCTTAGCATTGTATCCATTAGATCCTTTGCTTGTCATAACAGCTTGTAGAACAACTGATCCATCAACACCTGCATTTTCTGCAATCGTGCGTAATGGATATTCTAAAGACTTCTTAACGATCTGGATACCCATATTCTCGTCTTCGTTATCTCCTTCTAACTTGTTCAATGCAGACATAGCTCTAACGAGCGCTACACCACCACCTGTTACGATACCTTCTTCTACTGCTGCTCTTGTCGCATGAAGTGCATCATCTACTCTATCCTTCTTCTCTTTCATCTCTACTTCAGTAGATGCACCAACATAAAGGACAGCTACACCACCAGACAACTTAGCAAGGCGCTCCTGAAGCTTTTCTCTATCGTAGTCAGAAGTCGTCGTTTCTATCTGCTGCTTGATCTGATTGATTCTTGCTTTGATAGCATTCTTCTTACCAGCTCCATCAACGATAGTCGTATTGTCTTTATCTACAGTGATCTTCTCAGCAGTACCCAGGTGTTCTAATTCTACACCGTCAAGCTTATATCCTTTCTCTTCTGAGATAACTGTACCTCCAGTAAGGATAGCAATATCTTCAAGCATTGCTTTTCTTCTATCACCAAATCCTGGTGCCTTAACTGCAACTACTTTCAATCCACCTCTTAATCTATTAACAACAAGAAGTCCAAGTGCTTGGCTTTCTACATCTTCTGCTATGACTAAAAGAGGGCGACCCGCACCTGCTGCCTTTTCAAGTATAGGGATGATATCTGCTGTGTTAGATATCTTCTTATCATGAATCAATACAAGAGGGCTCTCATATTCTGTCTTCATGTCTTCAGCATTAGTTACAAAGTATGGAGATAGATATCCTCTATCAAACTGCATACCCATTACTTCTTCTACATATGTATCTGTACCTTTTGCCTCTTCTACAGTGATCACACCGTCTTTGCTTACGCGCTTCATTGCATCTGCAATCAATGCTCCTATCTCCTCATCATTATTAGCTGAGATAGATCCTACTTGCTGTACTTTGCTGAAGTCGTTACCGATGATCGTACTTTGCTTCTTAAG
>CAZRXJ010000209.1:0-4963 GCA_964604025.1 uncultured Saprospiraceae bacterium
GTCTGAGGTATAGGTAATGCTAAGATTTGATTAATATTCTCGGTACGGAAGTAAGAGAAGTCAACGCCTAATCTATAATCAAAAAAGTCTAAATCCGCTCCAACTTCTATACTCTTCTGTCTCTCAGGAACAAGATTCTCAGGTGGTACTGTATTGCCTTTTGAGAATGCGAGTCTTCCAGCGAACGGGAAGTTCACGTTAAGACCATATTGTCCAGTCGCAGTAGTAATCGGGAAGAAGTTAAAGTCTAACTGATAAGGTCCTGTATCATTACCTACTTCTGCATAACTCGCTCTTAACTTACCATAGTTTAGAATGCCATTATCTGCTATACCCAAGGCATCAGTAAATACAAATGCTGAACTTATAGATGGATAGAAGTATGATCTATTGTCAGCTGGTAGTGTTGATGACCAGTCATTACGACCTGTTACTGTAACTGTCAAATAATCTTTATAAGTAAAATCGACAGATCCATATGCACCGAAAAGAACTTGTTCTGAGAATGCTCGATTAGGAACATTTTGTTCAGCGTTACCTGGAGCAAAAAG
Source organism: uncultured Saprospiraceae bacterium (assembly GCA_964604025.1). Classification (GTDB taxonomy): domain Bacteria; phylum Bacteroidota; class Bacteroidia; order Chitinophagales; family Saprospiraceae; genus JAJRXG01. The sequence continues at coordinate 552 of CAZRXJ010000209.1, forward strand.
CTCTGGAACTAAAAGTGAAGTAGAAACTAATCCTTCTCTTTCAAACTCTCTCTTGTTATAATTGAATCCTCCAAGTACTGCTACTGAAAAATCATCAGATACATCTCTTGTGTACGTACCAATGATATCAGTATTCACCTGAGTATTGTTGAACTTATCAATTCTGAAATCTCCGTCAATTCTCTGTGCTGTACCTTTTCTATTTGTGATTAATCTACTGTCGTTATCAAAATCATATCCAAGTTTAGCTGTAAAAGCCAAGTTTTCGACTGGAGTGAATGTAAATGACATATTAGCTAGCACACGACTATCATCTCTTTCGTTTCTATTCTCATTTCTTATCCAAAGAGGATTGTTAGATGTGGGTGTAGCGGCATTAATCTGGTTACCAGCATCATCAATCCAAGGATTATAGACTGCAGGATCTGTAGTACTACTAAATGATGCTACGCTTATGATATTAGGATCATTGGCACCTGCTGCACCTGTACCCTCAGAATCTGTTTTGATAAACTGTATACCAAATCTTGATTTAAAGAGAGGGCTGTGTGTAACACCTGCATTAAGTGATACATTGTACCTATCTAGAGATGCACCAGGTAATATACCTGTCTGGTTCAATGCTCCAAGACTTAATCTATAGTCCATCCTTTCATTACCATCAGAAATCGCAAAATTATTGATGGCACTAAAACCTGTATTAAAGAAGTCTTTTATACCATTATCAGGCACACGAGGCAGTGCTCCTGGTTGACCAGTAACTGGCAATGCAGTTACTTGCTGACCAACGTTACGTGGTCCCCAATCAAAACCTATGGCTGAAGAGTCATACTTAGTAAAACTTCCTTGCGCAAAATCTTGCTGGTAATCAGGTACTACAAACAAATCATCTATTCTAAATGATGAATTAATAGAGACCTGAGAATTCCCACTTGAAGAAGATGATCCTCTTTTAGTTGTGATGACAATCGCTCCTGCTGCGGCACGAGAACCGTATAATGCAGTCGCTGCAGCACCTTTAAGAATACTCATTGACTCAACATCATCAGGATTAATAACAGATGCTCCATTACCAAAATCACGACTACCAGCAATACGCGAGTTAGACGCTATCTGGTCGTTATTCATTGGTATACCATCAATTACAAATAGTGGATTGTTGTTACCTGAAAGAGAAGTTGCCCCTCTTATTAAGATCTTAGTTGATCCTCCAAGGTTACCACTCGTACTAGTAATGTTAACTCCAGTTACTTTTCCTTGAAGCGCATTAAGAACATTATCAGATCTCGCTTTTGTCAGCTCTTCTGAGTCAATCTGGTCTATTCCATATCCCAATGCTTTTGATTCTTTTTCGATACCGAGAGCGGTAACGACTATCTCATCTAGAAGTTCACCTTCATTAAGTGTGATATCTATCTGATTACGGGTGGAAACATCCACCTCTTGAGTTTCAAATCCTGTATAACTAAAAATCAGGATCGAAGAACCCGCAGGTACACCAAGAGAGAAAGAGCCATCAATCTCAGTTATGGTACCAAGGTCTGTTCCTTGAACTAATACATTAGCCCCAATTAGGGGTTCTCCTGCAGGATCAAGAACTGTTCCTGTCACAGTGCGTTGCGCGAACATGGCACTTGTAAAGAAACCTAAAAATATCATGAGTGTAAATAAAATCCTCATACAGTTTGGTTTAGTAAAATTGTGAAAGAATTGTTAATTTAATATGTGTGTTATAAACGCCTCTGCGTCTAAATACGATGCCTCTAATGTCTTAATTAGCAATCAAAGATCTTTATGACAAAGCCAGATTACCAATAAAGCGATCAAACATAAAATAATTTAGTTGCTTTGCTAACGGCTTTTGGAAAAAAATCATGTCAATAGCGTTTTATACATGTTAATGACGTTTGAAATACCATAGTATAAAGAATCACTTATCAGGGCGTGACCTATAGAAACTTCTTTTAAATTGGTCATTGACTGAGCATAAAATCTTAGGTTATCGAGACTTAGATCATGTCCAGCATTGACATCAATACCAATGGACAAAGCCTTAGAGGCGCAATCTTTATGATTTTTGATAGCGTTGTCCTTATTGATGAAATATTGGTTGGCATAACTGCCAGTGTACAATTCTACTCTATCGGCTCCGACTTTTTTAGCTGCGACAACATGATTGGGATCAGGGTCTATAAAAAGTGATGTTCTTATACCTGCTTCTTTTAAGTTAGATAATATATCTATTAAGAAAGATTCTTCTTGTTCTATATCCCATCCTGAGTCTGAAGTTAAGACCCCTGGTGGATCGGGAACTAGGGTACATTGATGAGGTTTAACGGACAATACCTCATTCATAAAAGTATCTGATGGATATCCTTCTATGTTGAGTTCTGTAGAAACGACTTCTTTCAATTGGCTCAAATCTTCATATCGGACATGACGTTGATCTGGTCTTGGATGTACTGTTATACCATCTGCACCATAAGATTCGCAGTCTTGGGCGAACTTGACAAGATTTGGGACATTGCCTCCTCTACCATTACGAATAAGTGCTACCTTATTAAGATTTACACTGAGTTTTGTCTTCATTCCTAATCTTATCATTTGCCGTAAGGCAATCTTAAATGAAGATGCAAGGTAAGACACAAAATCGTACTTAGATGATTCATCTATAGAATATGAGTCTGTCAATCTAATTGTGAATACCTTCGCAAGACATCTGGTCATTATGAATCAAAAGTTCTTATGAGGAACCTCGCTATACTTGTTCTTCTCATCTTAGCAGGTCTAATCTTTTCAAATCTGCTCTCACTTAGCATCTGGTTTGTGGGTGGATTAGATATTAATACGTTCTTAGAGGGAGAAGACTTGCCATATGGCAAGAGACAACTCTTAAGACTTGGTCTGATGATCAATCACATGGGTATGTTTCTGCTCCCGGGAATCTTGTACTGCTTATATGTCATAAAAGATAATATCTATGATAGGCTCAGACTCGATCAGTTAGGCAAGTTGAGTCATGTAGGACTCTGGGGAGCTATTATGTTATTAAGTTATCCGGTTCTAATGAAAATAACTGAATGGAATAGCGCTTTTCCTCTGCCTGAGTGGATGAGATCTTCTCAAGAATCGAACTTTGCACTTCTTGAGCAAACCTTGAATATGACTCATATCTCAGAGCTCGTCACAAGTCTCTTACTTGTGGGTGCCCTTGCAGCGATTGGAGAAGAATTAATATTCAGGGATATAATCCAAAGACAGTTGGAGCAATTATGGTCTAATCCACATCTTGCTATCTTGGTATCCTCTCTGATTTTTGGAGGATTTCATATGCAATTTGAGCGGATTCTACCGCTGAGCTTTCTTGGTCTGATCTTGGGATATAGCTATTACTATACCCAGTCTCTTTGGACGCCGATAATATTGCACTTCGCTAATAATGGTCTCCAGGTTATTGCATATTATATAGCCATCAAACATGGAGATATCCCAGAAATAGATAATATACCAAGTCTACCCTTATCAATAGTATTAGCATCTTTGTTATTAACCGCAGTTATAGCCTATATCGCAATAAGAGCTGCCCAACCAACATATGAATCAAGATCTTAAGTCCAGAATTCCAGTAGCTATAGCTTATGTATTAATTATAGCAGCCTTGACTATGAGTGGCCAAGTAGGCACTGTAGTTTTAGTATTTGTATTCTTTGCTTTCTGTTTATATGAATTTGTATCAGGAAGTCTTGGGGGATCATCTGGATCCTCAGTCTACATATATGGTCTATCGTTGGTGATTATGTCACTGATTTTTGTTCCAGGGATTAAAGATCAATGGTTAGAGATACTCGTATCGATGAGTTGTACCCTTCTCATTCTTAATGTACTCTTCTTAATGATAAAAAAGCAGTCTTTAACTTCTTTTTCACCATTGATGTTGATTGCATTATTATATGTTGTTCTTCCATACTTTATCGCTATGGCGATGACAGTTAACTACGCTGTTTTTCCAAAAGTCATGCTTGGTACATTTGTAATTGTATGGCTCAACGATGCTGGTGCATATTTTAGTGGTCGAGCGTTTGGTCGAACAAAATTGTTCGAATCAATATCTCCGAATAAAACCTGGGAAGGCCTGATCGGCGGTGGCATCGCTGGAGTTGTAATCACATGGGCGATATATCCTGTGATCAGTGGTATGTCTCAGCAATCTTGGTTGATCTTATCAATTATCATCTGGATAACTGGCTCATGGGGAGATCTTGTAGAATCCTCATGGAAGAGGCAACAAGGGCTCAAAGATAGCGGCAAGTTGATGGGCGGGCACGGAGGCTTTTTAGATAGGCTAGACAGTTTTATATATGCCATACCTTTTGTGTCTGCATATTTTTTGTTAACTCAATTAAAATAAAAGG
>CAZRXJ010000210.1:0-4936 GCA_964604025.1 uncultured Saprospiraceae bacterium
AATGGTTCTTCTAGTAACAATTTTTACAATACACTGAAGAGGGAGACTCTTGATAGTATGCTCGAGGCAAGCTATCAGAATATATTGCAACAGGCTTATGCAGGAACCATCAGTAATAGTAAAGACAATGCCATAGAGTTTGGAGCAGCGATAGCTCAAGGAGAAACATTTACCACAGAATTTGGAGAAGATAAACTATCCCAAAGATTTAAGGGAGTGGTCGAAGTGATGGCAGCTCGTGATCCACTTGGTGTGAGCAATCAAACCTTCTTTGTACAACAAGGAGGATATGACAATCACGACAACAATATCGAAGACCATGGGGCACTTATGGCCAATCTTGATGCGGCCATAGGTTCATTTTACGACGCTTTGGTAGAACTCGGATTAGAAAATGATGTTGTCATTTTTACAGCTTCAGACTTTGCAAGAAAGTTAGTTTCTAATGGTGACGGATCTGATCATGCATGGGGTGGTAACTCAATGGTCATCGGTGGAGCAGTCAATGGCAAAAAAATATATGGTAATTATCCGGATTTGAATCTCGGCAACAATCAAGATGCTGGTAATGGACGACTTGTCCCGACCCTTTCGACAGATGAACTTTATGCAGAATTGGCTTTGTGGATGGGTGCATCAACTGCTGATATGGACTTGATACTTCCTAACCTTGATAGATTTTGGGCATCTGCTCCTTCTTCAGGCCCACTTGGGCTATTACCAATATTATAAATCAATTGTTCATGAAAAAAATACTACTCTTCATTACAATTGTAAGTACAGTCCAATCAGCAATAAGCCAGTGTACTGATGATGGCAACCAATGGGCAAAGAGTTGGACATCATGCCAGTCCAGTGCTAATCCTAATCCAGTACGTGGGGATAGTCATTGGATCTTATACGAATTCATAGACTTTCATTATATCGATTCTTCACACATATGGAACTCTAATAGAATTGGCGAGAGTGGTGCAGGCATTAAAGATATAATTGTAGACTATTCTTTAGATGGAATAACTTGGACCGAACTTGGAAGTTTTCTAATTCCTCAGGCATCTGAAGATCAAGACTATCTTGGTGTGACTGGACCTAACTTTGGGAGTCGGTACATCAACAAAATTCTAATTACCGTTCTATCAACACATGATGGTGATAACTGTGCTACGATTGCTGAGATGTTATTTGCTGTAGATGCATCTAAGTGTCATGGAGTAATAGATGATTGTGGTATTTGTAATGGCCCTGGCGCTCCTATCTGGTTTATAGATGCGGATGGAGATGGAAAGGGTAGTGATAGCCAAACCATGGAGTCTTGTACACAACCATTTGGCTACGTAGATAACAATTTTGATATCTGTGATAGTGGACAACTAGGTTGGGATGAGATTTTTCCATTGTTCGAAGCTAGTTGCAATGGTTGTCACATAGCTAATACTTCTGGAGGTTTAAATCTTGGAACATATGAGTCTTTTTCACAAGGTGGTTTCATTTGTGGCAGCGACATTACAACAGGTGATAATCTAGTGAGTGTGATTACTATTGATCAATATAATGGTTGTGATAACACAATGATTTCATTTCCATCGATGAATGATAGAACGGCTAATCCTCTTTCGCCCACTGAACTGGAGACGCTACAAAGGTGGATCGATGCAGGAGCACCAGAATCTTGTACAGATTATTGCCCTGAAAGCGAAATTGTAAATTCCACTTTCACGCAAGGAAGCATAGCTTACAGATTAACCAGCAATGAAATATCAAGTACGGCAGTTATAGAAGAATCTACTTTGATCACCTATGATGCAGGTCACCAAATGACACTGGATTTAGGATTTACGGTCCTTAAAGGGGGACAGTTTATTGCAAAGATGGATGGGTGTGAGTAGGTATTTTTAAATGTTGAATTTCAATTTTAACTACTACTACAACTGACTTTAAAGTTTGCTATTTTTTGACAAGCTTAGGAAGAGTCTCAATTTGTTTTTGTTGCTCCTTGAAGGCTTCTACTAGAACAGGTATTGCCTTTGTGTATGATCTTAAAAAAGGTGGAACAAACCCTTTAGTAGGCATCCAATAATGCTAAACTTAAATTGAATATGTGATTTTCGATTATTGACGATTGTTTTAACTTTCAAATGCCCTTAAGATTCCTTTTAAAAATTTGTTTGGATCAAATGCAGGGCGTTCTGCCAATCCCATTCTAACAATCACTAAATCTCTAGACGGAATGATAAATACGAATTGTCCTTGAAATCCATTGCAAGAATATAAGTCTGCTGGTGCATCCGGATAGGTACTATGATTATAATTTAACCAAAACTGCCCACCATATTCTCCATCGCTATTGGATGCAGGATCTTGGACAAAGTCAACCCAGCTTTCTTCAACTACTTGATCACCATACCAGTTTCCATTGTTTAGATATAACAATCCAAACTTCGCCCAGTCTCTCGGAGTTGCATAACAAAAAGAAGAACCAGTATATAGACCAGACTCATCCGTTTCTAACACTGCACTGTTCATACCTATTTTATTGAACAAACTATCATATGGGAATCTCAAATACTCTTCCTTATTTCCAATCTTATTCATAACTAACTTAGAAAGTAGATTAGTAGTGCCACTGCTATATGACCAATGTGTTCCTGGTTCATGTTCTGAAAATTGTATCCTTGGTATGACGGAAGCATCCTCAGACATAAAGAGCATTTTGGTAGCATCAGATAGTTCAGCATACTCTTCTTGAAATGCCAACCCACTTTGCATTTGTAACATGTCTCTCAAGGTGATATTACGCCGGTCATCATTAGTCCAAGATTCAAATAGTGTTTTGTCTTCTAAATTCAAAATACCTTCTTCAACCAGCATTCCAACTAACGTACTCGTGATACTCTTGGTCATAGACCATCCTAGAATCTCTGTTTCTGGACTGAATCCATTGGCATATTTCTCAGCTAAGAGTTGATTCTTATATACAACAACAACTGCACGAGTCATCATACTATCCATGCCCAAGCTTTTATCAAATGCTTGGTCTACTGCAGCATTGAGTTTTGCCATATTTACCTCATTAGGGATACTATCGTATAAGGTGTTAGTTCCTTGTGGCCACTTGCTCACTGGTGATAGAGCTGGGCGATTTACGATAAGTGAAGTCTTATAATCATCAACACCATCCATCAGTATGCAGCCGACGTCATTGCGGTAGACAGCAGTCTTAGGTGATAAGCCAAATATAGAACTGGTAACAGACTTCGAAACATGATTAATCTTGGTCTTTGTCAATGATATAGGTCCAAGATTCAAATCTTCAGATTGGATACTTTCTTGCGAACGCTCCGCTATAAATGTACATGAGCACATCTTTTTAGCGGCATATCCATTGGCTACTGGAAATTGAGGAAAAAATACGAAGTAGATATATACACCTACTGCTATAATCAAGAGGAATAGGATGAACAATGATTTCTTTAACATGAATACAAGTTAATATTTGCAAAGCGAAGATCTTTTTTTTATCAAAGAAATTTGCGCCCATTTATATTTCGCATATTGTGTATATCATAGTCGACATAATGATAAAGTTGAGTATATGAAGGAGTTAAGAAGCCAAAATTGGTTTGGAAGAAAAGGAAAAGATGGTTTTATCTATCGAGCATGGATGAAAAACCAAGGCATACCAGATGATGCATTTAGAGGAAAACCAGTCATAGGCATATGCAATACATGGTCAGAATTGACACCTTGTAATGCTCATTTTAGAGAACTTGCTGAGTCCGTGAAAAGAGGCGTTTTAGAAGCAGGTGGCTTCCCACTTGAGTTTCCAGTGATGTCATTGGGAGAGACGTTGATCAAGCCTACAGCGATGCTATATCGAAACTTGATGAGCATGGATGCCGAAGAATCTATAAGAGCTAATCCGCTCGACGGCGTGGTGCTATTATGTGGTTGTGATAAGACTACTCCGGCGACCATCATGGGGGCTTGTAGTGTTGATTTACCGACTATTGTAGTTTCTGGTGGCCCTATGCTTACTGGAAAGTATAGAGGCAAAGATGTTGGTACCAGTGATCTTTGGCGGTGGAATGAACAGAACAGGCTGGGAGAGTTATCTGATGAAGAATTTAGATTTGCGGAGGGGTGTATGGCCAGAAGTAGAGGTCATTGCGCTGTTATGGGCACCGCTTCTACGATGGCATGTATGGTCGAGTCTCTGGGCCTATCCCTTCCAGAGAATGCTGCGATTCCCGCTGCTGATTCGCGACGTAAGGTCATAGCACAGCTCAGTGGGCGACGGATTGTCGATATGGTCAAGGAGGACATATGTCTCTCACAGATATTGACTAAAGAAGCTTTTGAAAATGCCATTATACTTAATTCGGCCATCGGAGGTTCGACTAATTTTGTCGTTCATCTATTAGCCATTGCAGGTAGGATCGGTGTAGATCTTACTCTTGATGATTTTGATAGAGTAGGAAGTCAGATTCCATTGATGGCTAATCTTCAGCCTTCCGGCAAATATTTTATGGAGGACTTTTACTATGCTGGAGGATTGCCAGCTGTCATAAGACAACTCGATAAGGACCTGCATAGAGATGCGATCACAGTCAATGGGGCCTCCATAGGAGATAATTGTGCTACAGCGGAGATATATAACGATGAGATTATAGCTCGACGTAACGCTCCCTATCAAGAAGCCTCTGGGATAGCCGTAGTATATGGTAACTTATGTCAGAATGGTGCGATCATAAAGCCTTCTGCTGCTACCGAACAACTGATGGTACATACAGGAAAGGCACTTGTTTTTGAAAACATAGAAGATTATCATGCTAAGATCAATGATCCAAATTTAGCAGCAGAAGCTACAGATATATTAGTTCTGAAGAATGTTGGCCCTAAAGGATATCCAGGCATGCCTGAAGTTGGCAACATGAGT
>CAZRXJ010000211.1:0-4911 GCA_964604025.1 uncultured Saprospiraceae bacterium
ATTATTGCCTTATTCTATTAAGGAAGTTTATTATTACTATTCGCAAGAACCTAATTATGAGGTGGATATTACTGATACATTTGATCGAAAGATAAAAGCTTGTGCTGCTCACATTAGTCAGTTCGAGCCTTCAGTAAGTACATACTCTAGCATAATGTTGCAAGAGACTTTTGATGGCATAAAAGAAGGTTTTAAAAAAAGAAATACTTCAGAAGATGGCAAGCTTGTAGAAAGATTTAGAAAGGCAAAATGATCTAATATCGAAAGCCTAATTAACTACTTTTCTTTTGTTTAGAAACCATAATCACAAGAACACCTACAATCACGATCAAGCTTCCTACTCCCTGGATAAGACTTATCTTTTCATCTAAAAATATAATGGCAAGAGTAATAGTTGAAACAGGGCCGATAGACCCTATAATGCTGCTGTTATTAGCCCCTATCCTTCTTATACCTTCAACGATCAGATAAGAAGGGATTATGGTGCCGATAACACTAATTAAAAGAGCATAGAAATATACTTGTGGTAGAAAATCGAAGAGGTTAAATCCATTAACGATGCTATTATGAATTATTATGGCTAAGGCAGCTATAGACATAGAAATAGATGTATACACTTTTGTTCCAAGTCTGATTGACAAATCTCCAGTGCCCACTAGATATAGGCTATATGCTATAGAACTTCCAGTCACATATAGTGCACCTGTCACAAGAGACGAGCTATTGTTCACTTCAATATTGCCTCTAAAAGCTATCAGTATGCCTATATAGGTGATTATTATAGCAATAACTTGAATACGCCTTATGACTATCTTATAAATTAGAAAAGAAAACAACACAACAAGCGTAGGATACATGAATAATATGATCCGCTCTAAACTCGCATCTATATACTTCAACCCTTTTAGATCCAAGTAACTTGCTATATAATATCCCAACAAACCTAATACAAGTACTTTCCACTTATGAGCTATCAAATTGCTTTGACTTTTTCTATTATTACGCAAAGCAAAAAGACCAACAATTAAAAAGACTGGTAACGAAAAAAGCATCCGGAGCATCAATAGTGATACAGCGTCCACATCATATAGATAAGCTAACTTGACCAATACTGCTTTGGTTGAGAACATGATTGCTCCAAGCATTGCAATTAACCCTCCTATTAGTTTTGAATCTTTCAACACGATAGCATTGATATATGGTTCTCCTGATATCTACTCTGAAGACTTGGCCAACTTGGTCAAAAAGTACACTTCATAGACAGTATAAATTATGTATACGATTATAAAATGTAATACATAAGACTTAGTAGACGGGTGGCTGAACTTTTGATAAAGTAGTAATGTACATATCGACATGATTAACTTAATAAGAAATGATGCGACAACTACATTGTTAAAAGAATAAAGCTTATCTGATGCTGAAGTGTTATAAGCGTAGAAAAATATCAATATAGAAAATACAAAGAAACATGCGATAGATATCATGTATATCTGAATAGTCTCTGTTGAAGAACCAAAATCAGCAATCAGAAATGACCATATCCCTGATACAACCGTAATTATAAAAAGTAATCGAAAAAATCTTCCTATTTTCATAGGCGATCATTCTCTAAATCATAATAGAGCTTGATGAAAAAACCAATTAAGAAGAAAAATATAAGTGATACAGCGATGTATGGTTTTTCTAATTGGAAATATCTGTCACCGAAGGAGCCAATAAACCAACCCAGCAATAAGATGAAAAACATCTGAAAGGCTAGTCCACTATACTTTAAGTAAGCAGAAGACTTCGGCCCTTTTTTACTCATATCCTTATGCAGTTTTAACCTGCGGTATGGATTTTGGCGCGATCGTCTGTCCTCCCATATCACACTTAACATTGAATACTGCACCAGATTGGACAGTCAACTTCTGTGTTGATATCTCACCATTGATCTTTGCCGTTTCTTTGACATGTAGATGATCTCTTACTTTGATGGTGCCATCTATGGTGCCTTCTATTACTGCATTTTCACAGTTGATATCGCCTTTTATGTGACCTTTTGGGCCTAATATCAACTTGCCGCTGCATTTTAGGTTGCCCGTAAGATTGCCATCTAATCTCATATCAGCATCAGACGATAGATCACCTTGTATAGAGGTGTTATGCCCCAGGCTATTGATACCTGTCGGAGTAGATTCGCGTTGGTTGGTGCTCATGTCTCCATTATCTTTTTTGCTATTAAACATGGTTCGGTCTTATGGGGTCAAGATAGTAATATTTGGGTAACCATAAGAAAAGAGACCTTAAGACAATTGGACCTTAACAATTAACATGTTATACTTTGCTCGAGGTCCATACTGGATACCCTCAACCATGACATCAAAAAATGCTTAGGGTGCTATAGGTGACGTTCGGCATGGTAAGAAGATCTTACCAAAGGCCCACTTTCTACAAAGTCAAATCCTCTCTTCATACCTTCTTCTCGATAGAAAGCAAAAGTATCAGGGTGTACAAAGTCAGCGACATCGAGATGCATCTTAGTGGGCTGCAAATATTGACCTATGGTCACTACGTCACAATCGTGCTCCCGTAAGGCATCTAGGATCTGAAGCACTTCATCTTTGGTTTCGCCTAGTCCAACCATAAAGCCAGATTTTGTTCGCTTACCATATGCTTTAGTTCGCTTGATTTGCTCTAAACTCCGTTGGTATTTTGCTTGAGGTCTCACCAACCTATATAGGCGCTCCACGGTCTCCATATTGTGTGATACTACTTCTTGACCAGGAGAAATCATTCGGTCAAGTGCTTCCCAATTACCCTTTGTATCAGGTATCAATGTCTCGATGGTTGTCGTTGGAGACATCTCTTTAGTAAGCTTAACAGTCTGGTGCCATATCTCCGCACCTCGATCTTTAAGTTCGTCTCGATTGACAGAAGTGATCACGGCATGTTTTACTTGCATCAGCATGATGGCTTCTGCTACTCGCCTGGGTTCATCTTCATCATATTCTGGAGGTCTTCCTGTCTTAACGGCGCAAAAAGAGCATGATCTGGTACATACATTACCAAGTATCATAAATGTAGCCGTTCCTGCTCCCCAACATTCGCCCATATTAGGGCAGTTTCCGCTTTGGCAAATAGTATGAAGCTTGTATTGATCTACAAGCTTTCTAACGCGCTTGTAATCTTCACCTATTGGCAACTTAACACGAAGCCAATCTGGCTTACGAACTTTAGATGTCTTTGTAGGAGCTGTTATAATCGGTAAATCGACCAACCTATACTTTCTTGTTATACATGCAAAACTGCAAAATGTAGTCGAGAGTTCACAGAATCTTTATATCTACTTTCCATAATGCTTGAGCTTACATTATTTACAGAAGTGATAAGTGACTAAAATGATGAGTAAAAGTTGCCTTATTCTTCCCCTATGCGCTTTCTGGTTCCAAACTGAAAAGCCAGATAAATTTTGAAGAAGAAAAAGTTATTATTGACATTATCGCCAGGGATGAGTAAAGGGATATTTCTGGGGAAAACATCGAACATGATCCCTGTTTCAAAAGCTTTCGCCTTTTTGTCAAATGCTCCTAATGCCCAATGCATTCCTACCTTACCATGGAGTCCGATCGTTGGCGTGATAGAAGTAAAACCTCGGAAAAATCCAGCGCCACCATAGATAAAGCGATCATTAAGAAAGTCATCTCTTATCTCATCGGAGTATTGTATGATTTCTAATGATTGTTCACTTGGGTTATCAGGATTGGGTCTTATCACCCTTAGAGAATAAGGTTTGAGCAACCCTAAAGTAACGCCACCTTCGTAAATCAAACCAATGGCTAACCCTCTTCTTCTTGTCTTCTCAGACAAATACCTCTTCTCACCGTAAGAATATCTCATGGTGAAAAATGTGTTTTGCTTTCCATACACAAATGGAGAAGATATACGCTCACCAGATATACTTAGATTGCGATTTTCTCTGCGCTCATTGGCATCTTTGATATATCCTATCTCAAAGTTTCGGTATGTCGTACGATAATAACTTTTTAGCTTTCCTTTCTTCATGCCAATGGTGAACCCTTGTGCATGAATCCTACCTTCATAGACAGTCTCAAAGTCATATACGACTCCCTTTAGATTATATTCGATAGGTTTAGGCTGAAATACCGTCTGTGCCCCTGAAGAACTCAAAACAAACGTTAGTACGAATGCCAATAAGTATGTATGCGTGTGTTTCATCTAATTATATGCCAAGATAATGCATATTGTACATTAACTTATGTCGTAATAACGATTAACGACGGACAATGTGATCTCTTAGAGTATCTCTATCTTGCCGATCAAGTGCACAAGGCAAACATCATATCAGAAAATCATACACCAAGATTAAGGTATATCTGTGATCTCATCTTTCAGTCCTATCTCGGTATAGATTACACTTTATCATCTGTTTTCGATCCTTCCAAGGATACGATTAATATTAGATACGGCCAGAGAAGTAAAGAAGAAGATAGTTTCAGTATACAATCTTCTGATCTTCTATATGAAAACTCCATCCGTAGACAAAATATAAAAGTGAATTATGTTAATGATCTTCCATATCTGATACTGGAAGTAATGGAAGATGAGCATAGAACAGACAAGATTGTGGATTGTAAAGTGGACATCTTGGCAATGTCATTTTATCTATTGACTCGTTATGAAGAATATCATGAAGGAGACAGAGATAAACATGGGCGCTTCAAGAGTATCAATAGTTGTGCAAGTAAGTATGAATTCTTACAGATACCTATCGTTGATATGTGGATAAAGAGATTAGCCAAGATGATCAACAAAAAGTATCATACTAATTGGTCTTTGAGTGGCACTTTTGCGGTCAAGCCAACTATTGACATAGATCTACCATATGCTTACAATTACAAAGGCTGG
>CAZRXJ010000212.1:0-4895 GCA_964604025.1 uncultured Saprospiraceae bacterium
AAATGATGGCTGAGACTCGTTAGCCTCTTCTGCCATTGTTTCATGATACAAGTATCGATAATAAGATTAGCCATATCAAATACAAAATATCGGTATAGTTACTCAATATAAATAATAAATGAATCAATTTTGTATTGATAATCAGTGTGTTACAATGGTATTCATATGCATTAATGTTCTTAAAACATTTAAAAATGACTATATGTCTATCACCGATTTATGTAAAGATTTAATCAAAACAGACCTAAAATGGCGATTGATAGCGCTCATCTGAAGTGAATACAGGATCTTCAAGGGTCTTAATAAAAGCGATTAACGCAGCCCGATCAGAAGAACTAAGGTTCAGTACTCTTAGATTAGGATCGACATTGCGAGAGAACTGGACCTGGCTATCATAATGATCTAGCACTTGGTCAAAGGTAGTGAATCTACCATCATGCATATAAGGGGCACTCTTTAATATATTTCTCAATGTAGGTACTCTGAATTTGCCATTGTCGAACGAAGTGCCTGTCACTTCTGCCCTGCCAACATCAGTCAAGACAGAACCATCTGTATCGTCTAATCCATTATTGAAGTACTCGTTGGTGGTGAATAAGGGAGCATTGTGACAATGACCACATTCAGCATGTCTACTTACGTCTGGCTCAATATCGAAAAAGATATTATGGCCCAATAATTCCTCATCAGTGAAGACTGCTACCCCATCAATAATTTGATCATATCTGGATTGCCCACTACTGATCAGTGTTCGTTCAAATTGTGCCAATGCTTTGGCAGCAAGTTCTTTGACAATCTCTGATGTATCTACAATACCAAATGCTTCTCTGAACAAAGTTGGATATAGATCATGTGCTCTTAACTCATCAATGACATCAGGCCAACTATGATGTAATTCTATAGGATCTTCAACAGGGATCAAAGCTTGTTCTTCTAAGGTCGCCACTCTTCCGTCCCAGAAAAGACCATTGTTGTTAAATCCTATGTCCAACAGACTCATAGAGCTTCGTCTACCTGCTATACCGTCTATCCCAACGCTTACTGCCAGATTATCAGTAAAGCTACTTTCTTGAAAATGACATGATGAACAACTCATGGTGTTGTCAGCAGACAGTATAGGATCGTAAAACAATCTTCGTCCCAATCTCACTCCTTCATCCGTCAATGGATTGTCTTGAGGAATGATCATCCTTGGAAAGTGATCTGGTATATCTAAAGTATACTCTGTAGGATTAAAGGGTATGTCCAATAATTCACTACCTGAAGGCAACTCTTCAGGACCACAACCTAATATGATAATCAGTATAATATATGTAGATAATCTTTTGAACATCAGACCTATAACGCACCTGACCAAGCGATTGTTTTTTTATTGAGGTGACTCGATCTCTTCCATGATTTTTTTAACAATCTTTTTTACCTGAGAAGAGAAGTCTTTCTGCATGATCCAGTGATAATAATTCTTATCGCGCTTAAAGACATCTGCAACCTTCTGATTAGTATACTTCCCAAAATTGAATATAATCTCTCCTTTATGGTCTCTTCTCAATCTCTGGGTAAAGTCTACGACCTTATAGTCACTAATGAATTCATGGATCGCTTGCATATCGTTCTTAATAGGAGCCTTTGTAATGAACCCATCTCCATCTACGTAGTCTACACCTTCATACTTGGATATCTGTCCAGCAAGTACCTCAACAGTAGCTCGTACATCTGCTAAAGCGTCATGTGCGTCTTCCAACTCTTTATTACAATATACCTTCAGCGCAGCCTTTAAAGTCCGGGGCTCCATTTTATAAAAAATCTTTTGTACGTCTATGGTCCGTCGATTTTCAACATCCATGTCATAACCTGCTCTAAACAACTCTTCGGTTAACATCGGCAAATCAAATCGGTCAGAGTTATAACCTCCGAGGTCACTATCACCGATAAATTCATAAATCTCCTGTGCATACTCTGCGAATGGAGGTTGATCCTTAATCTTATCTGGAGTGATACCATGTACAGCCATCGCTTCTGCAGATATAGGTATCTGAGGGTTTACTAAAAACTCTCGTTCTTCAGGAGCACTGCCATCACTCTTGTATTTAATCAATGCAATCTGAATAATACGATCTTTTAGAACATTAAGGCCTGTTGACTCTATATCAAAAAAGACAATATCTCTATCCAAACTAAAATCAACTTTTAGTTCTGATTTTTTATTGGAGGACGCTTCGAATAAATCCATTTGAAAATTTTGTTTTGATTGTGCCATCTTCATCTCCGACAAGAAAACATGCAGTGACATTTTGTAAACTATCGATAAAAGTAACCGCTTTTCTATAACCCATAGCCATACAAGCTGTTGCAATTGCGTCAGCGTCTATACATTGTTCTGTTATTATTGATACACCTAAAAGCTCGTCTTGATATGGATAGCCCGTCTTTGGGTTAAGAGTATGACCATATTTCCTACCATCCACTTCATGATAATTACGATAATTGCCAGAACTCGCCAAAGCTTGATTATCTAATTGAATGACTAATGCTACATCTGTGATCTCTGCATCAGCACTTGGGGTTGAGATGCCAATGGTCCATAGTGATCCTGAAGCATTGAGCCCACGAGCGATGTACTCTCCACCGATATCTATTAAGTAGTCAGTACATCCTTTAGCACCCAATAATTCGCCTACCTTATCAACAGCATAACCTTTAGCCAACGCACTAAAATCAATCTGCTGGCCTTTAGAGTATTTAGAAACTGTTGATTCAGAAATCTGCCATTTGTCTAATCTCACCAATTGATATATGCTATCTACATATGCACTATCCACATGAGTAATTGCTTTCTTTTCGTGATAACCGAATCCCCAGTAATTAACTAATGGCATAATACTTACGTCCAGATATCCATTACTTTCATTATACCAATATTGAGCAGATCTAAGATTGACATCAAAATGCTTTGGGAAGTTTTTAAAGATTACATCGCTTTCTGACTTGTTGATAATTGAAATATAAGATTGAGGTTCATAAGTAGAGACAACACTATTTATATCGATTAGCAAACTATCTATAGAGGACTGAAGGTTGTCTTGATTGATACAATTAGTTGTGATCCGGTAGTAAGTACCCATCGTAGAACCTTTGAGGATCTCATATGTCTTGTCGTCTACAGGATGAAGATCAGCGAGACGACTGGACTTTTTGCATGAAGTCAAGGATAATGTAAGAACAACAAAAACTAGTCTTATAACTGTGATGTCATTATGAAAGGTCATTATTCTTTCAATAGTCCCTTAGACATAGCCTGCTCTTGTGCTCCATGTAATTGAACAGGCGCTTTACCTTTCCTCAATCGCATATTTAGAAACTCGACTAGAAGCGAGAATGCAATTGCAAAATATAGGTATCCCTTTGGTACTGCACCTATCTCGCTACCCCCTATTGTTAAGTGTGCGAGGTGCCCACCTTCAAGTATCAACATAAATCCTATCAAGATAAGAAAAGCAAGTCCAAGCATCTGAATAGTTGGATGTTTGTTAACAAATCTTCCAACTGGATTAGCAAATGCCATCATTATTCCGACTGATATCACAACTGCCAACACCATAATGACCAGTGCACCATATATACCATTAGTCATACCTACAGCTGTGAGTATACTATCAAATGAAAATACAATGTTGATTAGTACAATTTCAATTACAGCCTTATTCAATGTTGTGGTTCCTTTAGTTCCATCCTTATTGAGTCCCTCATCTTCTTCTAATTTGTGATGAATCTCAGATACACTTTTGTAAAGCAAAAAGACACCTCCTGCGATTAGGATCAATGATTGCCCCGAAAATCCTGCTTGCACCCAAGACCAATCTATCGAAATCCATGGCTCTTTCATGGCGATTAACACAGATATACCTAAGAGCAAAACGATCCTTAAAAACATCGCTAGAAACAATCCAATATTGGTGGCTTTTGCTTGAAGCTTTTCTGGTAGCTTGTTAGCTGCTAAGGTTATAAAGATGATGTTGTCTACACCCAAGACAATTTCTAAAAAAGTCAGGGTCAACAAACTCATCCAAACTTCAGAACTACCCCAATTGGGCATATCGAAAAGCAACATTTGAAACATAACAACTTTATTTTTTTAACTATGCATTTTCTTCTTCCATCCCTTGAGGTTGGGTGCCAAATCCGATTCTATTAATCTGTTGACCTGGTTGATCATCATCATAATTCTCCCATTCGATCAGCTCCTTAAAGAAATCATCAAAATTACTTAAGATTAGATCATCATTGAATTCTGGTGGGCCATATATACCAATCATCTTAGGTGGCTTGGGTTGCATGAGTCCTTCTATGATCGGATATGTCATCCATGCTTGTACTTTACCATTGAACAATTGACTAAATACCAATGAGCCCTTGTCTTTGATAATCGTTCTTTTGTTCACGCCATCAACATTTTCAGCGATACCGCTGATAGACTTACCAAGAGATATGGTTATCGATTCCAAATTTTCAAATCTCTCTTCTACTTCTATCTGAGCATTAATACCAGTCTGCTTTAAGACTTTCTTTGAAGTTGCTTTAATATTTTCTTTTAAACCTCCTGCCCAAGCATCTCTGAAGTCAACGACTTGTTGAAGGATACTAGTGTACTTCGATGCTCTTTCTTTTATTGCTGTATATTTCTCCATATTTATTTAGTGCGATTTTTACTTTGTATTTCCTCTAACATATATTTTAATCCATTTAGCGTAAGCTCTGCATCTATATTATAAAAAACATCTTTTAGTGGGGTCATAACGAACGACAATCCTCCAGTTGCAACTGCTATATAATCCGCTCCAACTTCTTCTCTAATCTTAGAGATAAGTTCTTTTGCCATGCCTACATATCCCCACAAT
>CAZRXJ010000213.1:0-4886 GCA_964604025.1 uncultured Saprospiraceae bacterium
CCTCTTGTACCTATAAACTGTGATTCGAATTATGGGGTGTTGACTACACCACCGGTATCTACTGTCAACTGTGCAGATTGATCTACTGTGAAACTTAGTGCTGAAGCAGTTAAGATGCCACCATTCTGAATGGTTAAGTGACCACCTGCCTTAATGGTTATCATACCACCAAGGCCTGTAATTGAATTGGCAATGATGGGATCTATAGTAACATCAGGTATCTCAATGGTTGAAGAAGATGTAGGTACACAACCCGTATTCCAATTAGTGGCAACATGCCAAGAAGAGTTAGAACTACCAGTCCATATGTGAGTCGCAGTGGATGGACATGTAGAAGAAGCGCTTAACGAAGTCATCCATATACCTCGTCCGAATGATGCAGCCCTAAGCACACTACTGTTTTCATGGATGTGCAAATCTCGGATACTAACTGCAGGTAGATTGGTATTAAAAGCTGTCCATGATGTTGCGTCAGCCGCTCGCTTATAGACACCCAGCTGAGTCCCGATATAGAGGTCGCCACTGCCTGCTTTTTCAATGATATTGAAAACTGGCATATTAGGGATGCCAGTAGAGATGTTGCTCCAAGATCCTCCAGAATTAGTAGATACGTACACTTTTGCCCCAGCAGTATAATTGCCATATGTGACATACACTTTAGTAGCATCTGTCAGAGATGCTTCGATATTAGTTATCATGGCACTCCCTACTCCTGAAGGCGAAGTGAGATTAGACCAAGTAGAACCGCCATCAGTAGATCTGCTAATAGTAGTATTACTTTTAACTGCATAGATGACCATGGAATTAGCAGGTGAAACAGATATAGAAGTATATGGAGCTAAATTAGTTTGATTGGTTATATCAACCCATGAATCTCCATTATCTGTGGATTTATAAATATTGCCATAGCCGGCATAAAGTATGGTAGGTGTCGTAGGGTCCATCTCTAGAGGCCATACAAAGTCTGCACGATCATTATCTACATCTTGAGGTTGAGGTGATGCGTTGCTATCTGATACCCAACTATTAATTGTTCTATTCAAAAACCCCTCTTGGCTTTGACAAAATGAAATGGCCGAATTATTATAATTAATCGCTCCTCCTATACCATCAGAATTATTGTTGATGTTAAGCCAAGTACCTGCTTTTAGAAAAGAGCCATCATTATCTTGAGCACCTCCTATGATAATACCTGCATCACCTGGAAATCCATCCATTCCATAATACTGAGTGATAAAAAGACCTTCAGAAAGATCAGTCCATGTAGCATTGAGATCATGAAAGTCTCCTTTATGAACTCCGCCATCATGTACAGTAAAAATAATGTCGTTACTACCCGGTTGATATTTCAACATATGATGATCAGAGTGAATGTACATCCCTTGATCCCCTTGTTGTTCCCATAGACCGTTCAGATGTTGGGTCCAAGAAGAACCACCATTAGCAGAGACCCATCCTGATACACCTGCGACCATGACTTTGTTTGCGTTATCAGGTGCGGCGATGATGGCCATATTATAACCGTCTTGAGTATTAAAGTTAGCTGGGAGATTCATATTGCTCCAGTTATTGCCGCCATTAGTTGATCGAGCACCTACACCGTTGTCCGCTATGGCATATATGATGTTGGAGTTATCTTCAGATATGGCAAAGTCAATCTTGTTAGCTTGTTGATTGTCATTGTTATCGGGCATAGAATATAAAATGCCACTCCAGCTTGCGCCTTTATCTGTAGATCTAATGATGGCATCTAAAGAACCTACATATAAGATAGAAGGATCATTAGGGTCTTGCTTAATATCTGAAGCAGCAAAGTTATCTACATTGGTCCAAGTGACACCTCCGTCAGTAGTTCTTTGGATGCTATTAGTGGTGGTTGCAACCACAGTGTTTGAGTTGGTAGGATCTATCCAGAGGTGATGGACTTGGTACATGGCACTTGCGTCAGAAGTAGCAGAATTAGTGAGTCCCGTTGTCACAAATGTGTTCCCTCCATCGGTTGATTTTAATACTCCAACACTTGTAGAGTGACCACCATCTGCGTCTCCTGTAGCGATGTATAATGTGTTGGCATCACTTGAGATAGCGATATCACTTATCCCAAGCACAGGTAGATTGCCGCCAGCGGATGACCAAGTAGAACCGCCATCTGATGTCTTCCATAATCCTCCATTAGCTGATCCTACCCAGAAGATATTAACATTGGATGGATGGAAGGCTATTGCATTAAGTCTTCCCATGCCTGCATAAGCTGCTGCAGTAGCAGTTGGTATCACATTAGGACCTAGAAAAGACCAATTTGCTGTTGCCATTTTTAGGTTAGACTTTTTGTTTTGGTGATCCACTTCTTTCCACGTATCCCATACATGTCCAGGACTAATAAACCTGCCTTCTGAGTCAGTTTGGAAGCGCCAGAAATATTCCCAACGGGCATATTTTTTATATGCACTGTTATAACTAGCTTTGCTCTTCAAGGTGCTTTTACCGTTAAATCTCTTATTCATTGCACTTCTTATTTCCTCCAATGATGCACCATTTTGCTGCATCTGAATCCACTCTTGTCCAGACATGGAAGCAAATGCTACAAATAGAAAAAAGAAGATGAAAGTGTAATGTTTCATAGGTGATGAATATAGCTTAAGTACGAATTTCGAAGTCAAAATAGGCAAAAGAAAGATTGGGTTCAAAAAAGAACAATGTCACTAGGCAAAGAGTTGTCCCATTTGACTTAAGATGTCTTAGTCTTAGGCAGTACGGGTAGTTTTAATCAATAGTCTTATAAAGGATTATTGATATAGTATGAAGTGAATTAAAAATTAAACAAGATGACTATGAGTTTGGAATAATCTATTCGATTTTGTTAAGATCATGATAGACAAAATTAGCTGCAGTTGTTATAATCGTGCCATCCGATTTATTAGTAATTTTATCTCGATAGCTATAGACATCCTTAGATAGTTTTACTTGATAATTAAAGACTCGATCTCCAAATGCACAATCTTCACCATTCATCACCATGTGATATTCTTCTCCGAGTTTTGATACGTGTAAATCACAAATGTCTGGAAATGCTGAGATGCTATCCTTTGTTAGATCATCAAGCATAGACAGATCTTGCCATGCACCGATATATTTCTTTTTGTTCTTGAAAGGCCACATCTTCACTTTGATCATATCAGAAGAATCAACACTTAATGTATATATTCTCTGACGGTATGTCTCTGAGGGTACATGATCGCGATATTCTTCTACATACAATACATGAGAACCTATATCTGGTTTATCTAGTTTTATGTAATGAGATTGAATCTGCAGATAACCGTTTTCACCTGAATCATCAATTCGCCATACATCCTTGCCTTGCTTGATAACCTCTTCTATTTGTTTGTCATTGTTATAAGTGCCTGGCCACATGTTTATGATGTCATCGAGTTGTTCTGAACTAGAAAGTACAACTGATTCTAATGCCGCCATAGCCTCAGAAGCGGAGGCCGCTTTTTCTTGAGGTCGACATTGAATCAATATAAAAGTGAGGGCGACGAATACAAAGATGTTGATTGTTCTCATAGTATAGTGCTGATTAAAGGTCGATATTCTAATATGCTTTGTTCTATTTATTTACAAGAAACAAAATTTTTAGTTAACTTGATTAATTATTAATATAGCTAACTATTATCTTGACTATCATATATTAGAAATGAAAGAGCACCCATCACCTCAAATCACAACATCCAAGATCAATAGGCGCAAGGGGATATCGATGATCGGAGGGCTAACAGCACTATCAGCTTTGCCTCTGCTATCATGCACCAAAGAAGCCGAACTTACCTCCCAAAGCGTGGAAGGTGAAATTGATTATAATCTAAAAGATCCAATGGAACGGCTCCACATTTTTGAAAAACTAAGAGGTGATTTGTCAGGTAAAATGACCTTTGGATTTTCTCAAGGTAGGGTATTTGGTATAAGGCCAGATCTGACTGATGACTTAAATGGATTTGGGAAAGAGGTGTTTAGATATACAGGATGTGGCATGTACATCAAGAGAGTCCTAGATAATGGAAATGTAGAGACAAAATCTAAAGGTTGGTTATTGTATCAAGATCCAAAGACTGGAGCTTTTTTAGAAAATATGATTAACCCTTACACTGGAGAAGAAATCGAAGTCCCACCATTTAGAGCAGGCATAAGAGGAGGTGTACAAACTCCTCAAGGGCCAATTATGGATGCTAATTTTAAAATGGAGAGTACGGCATTTGGTGTACCGTTGAATCTAGTCTTTAGCGAGATGGGAGATAGAATGCATATCACAAGACATGCTTTTACTAAGTGGTTAGAAAATAAAACTCAGACTTATCGAACAGAGATGACACTTGACACATATGATTTTGCTAAATCGTCTCTATTTGATTCTTCATTAACTCATATCCCTTCAGATTCTCATTGGACAAGTCAGACTGCATGGTTGTCTCTATTGAAAATGGCAGGCACTCCAGGCCACATGATTTGGACGTCCAATGGAAGAACGTTGTATAACAAAAGTGATCTTCCGGAGGCATTTGTGAAAGCGACAGAAATCAGACAACCTGATATATTCTCAGAACCTCTTACATGGGACGACTAATGAAAAACAATAAAGAAAAGAATACACAAATTAATAGACGGACTGTTCTAAAATCGTCTGCAGTATTCATGACTCCTTATCTACTAGGGTTGGGATCTTGTGTTTCTAAAAAATCTCAAGTCAACGACGCAGACGTGATTATCGTGGGTGCAGGATTATCTGGTCTCAATGCGGCATTAGTACTTGAAGAATATGGATTTAAGGCGCTGGTTGTTGAAGCAACCGATCGGATCGGTGGACGCGTACATACAGCTAAAAAAGAAGT
>CAZRXJ010000214.1:0-4884 GCA_964604025.1 uncultured Saprospiraceae bacterium
GCTAAAAATGACCAGACTATATAATTAATCAATTTGACCCCAAATAAATCGAAGAGGTACAGATCGAATTCGAAATTATAAAATCCCTTATAGATCTGAATCATTATACCTGTGATCATAATAACGCCCAACAATATCATCTGCATCAGAACAACACTGACAAACTTGGATAACATAAAACTCCAAGTACGACTACTTGAAGCATCTTCTAACTGATACATTCTCGTTGTCTCTGCCCTTTGCATCAACAATCCCGTATATATAAAACTCAATAGCGCGATAAACATACTAAACACACCACCCGGTATAGTCAAAAGCTGTCTCGTAACAGGTAACGTCTCAGTTTGAAATAACTGACCACTTACAGCAATCATAATGATCATAAATAGAATAGCTAAGATCACCACAACTATAAAAGGACCACCTTTAACTATATACTTTAGGTCTATCTTAGTTAATGCCCAAGCACTTCTCAGAGATTGAAAAAATCCATGCGAATAAGATACTTGTGGAAGTGATATTCTTTGTATGAGACCTGTCTGCAACCGAGTAGTGGAAGGCACAGCTTTCTTTTTCCAAAATTTTAAATTGATCGGCTCACTATGAAATGAAAACTTATAATAGGTAAATGCAAAAATCAGCAATGCTATACTCGTCCATATCAATCGATTATAAATGACTACTTCTTTGATTGGAAGGAGGTTTTCATTTTGTTCAATGATCGTCCAATACTTAGAATAGTAATTGATAGCGTTAAAG
This sequence comes from uncultured Saprospiraceae bacterium, assembly GCA_964604025.1. Classification (GTDB taxonomy): domain Bacteria; phylum Bacteroidota; class Bacteroidia; order Chitinophagales; family Saprospiraceae; genus JAJRXG01. Next base: position 760 of record CAZRXJ010000214.1, read on the forward strand.
CCAAATGGATCAAGATAAGCACCCACCAATGTATAGTCTTGATTAGCGAGATATACATCAGCCATCGACTGGCCAAAATACAAAACTGCTATAGCAACAAATCCTGCTATTATACTTCTTGAAAACAATGTAACACTAAATACAATCGCAGAAAATAATAAGAGGTTAGGCAACACAAACAATCCATATATCTGCAAGAAGGCCATGCCATTAAACGGTGCAATCAGATTTTGATCTACACCTGGAAATGTCGTTCCAACTTGCGCTCCCAATCCAATGAGAATCATCAAAATAAATGATATCAACAACCCAACTAGGAACTTTCCAAATATGTAATCACTCTTTTTAAATGGAAAAGAGTACATCAGTTGATACATGTTACTTTTAAAATCCTTCTGCACTGTCGCTCCTACAATAGAAGGCAGTAGAAAAAATGCAAAGGCCGTAAGCGAACCCATCGTAAATGCTAATTGCAAAGGAGAATTAATATATGTAAGCCCACTAACTGTAGCTGTATTACTATCAAATAAACCTCCAGATGCAGCCATAAGCAAAGCACCCACTCCCATTAATATCACCGCATAGACATAGAACAAAGGTTTGTTCATCCATCTGTTGAATTCGAACGAAAATATAGTCTTCAACATATCAATTATGATTTAAAACCATTGAGATAAGTGAAGTAGACATCTTGTAACTCAGCTTGTTCTTGTTTAAATTCTGGACCTGGCGAATCATCGGCAAAGACACGCAGATTGATAGAGTTGTCTGGGTTATAAGAGGTAGATAGCACTTGATAATTAGCGGCCACTGACTCCAATACATCTCTATCGACAACTTTTGTCCATACATGGCCTTGTAAAGCAGCAACTGATTCTGTAGGTACCGCTCTAAGTAATATCTTACCTTGATTCATGATGGCCATATCATTACATAGTTCCTGAACATCTTCAACTATATGCGTACTGAATATCACAATATGATCACTGCCAATCTCCCTAAGCACATTGAGAAATCTTCGTCGTTCTGCTGGATCAAGACCAGCTGTAGGTTCATCTACAATGATCAACTTCGGGTTATTAAGTAACATCTGAGCGATACCAAATCTTTGCTTCATACCACCCGAGTAACTTGACACACTCTTCTTTCTCGCATCCATGAGATTAGTTATCTCTAATAGATACTTGACCATCTCTCCTCTTTCTTTTTTAGATGAGATACCCTTCAGTGTAGCAAAATAGTTAAGTAATTCCATCGCAGATATATTAGGATATACACCAAATTCTTGTGGTAGGTATCCTAAGACTTTTCGCAATTCTGTCGGAGATTCTAAGACATTGATACTATCCAAATGTATAGATCCTTGATCTGGGTCTTGTAGCGTAGCTATCGTGCGCATCATGGTAGATTTGCCTGCTCCATTTGGTCCAAGCAAACCAAACATACCAGTTGATATAGATAAGTTAATATCATCTAGGGCTTTAACACCATTGCCATATGTCTTATTAAGATTCTGTATAGTAAGTTGCATTAGAATTAGTTGTAGAGGCAACAAGATATACAACTACACTCAAGACAGAAGAACTGAGTTCAAAAGAATAGACAAATCCAAGCAGAGATCGGATAAATAACTTCTAGAAGTACCATTTGGCGAAAGCTTTAGGCCTTATCTCAGAATAGAAAGATCAGTCTTCCTTCTTGTCTATAACCACATAACTTTCCTTATGGACGATGTCACTTACGATCTTCATTGTTTCAGCAATATAAAAATCTTTAGACACTCCTTCTTTCCATACTTCTGCTCTAGCATCTTTTTCTTCCTGACTAATCTCTGAATCGAAGTCCATGCGAACAGCATCAATAGTTAGTTTATCTATCTCCTTATCAAAGATTTTGTCATATCGCTCAGTACGCTGATTGATGGCTTGTTTGTAAGCAAGATATTTGTCCAAGTGCAAGGGTACCGAGGTGTTTTTCTTATTGTCTTCTAACCAAGAAGCATACTCTTTGATCAGAGCAAACTCATCACTTGCTGCAACCCTCGTATTACTCAGTCCAGTTAGGTCATTTAACCCATCATAGGTTAACACCTCTTGACTATGAGCTACTTCTTCAATTCTTGACCAAGGTAAGGCACGATCATTCTCTCTTTCACCTGTAGGAATATTTTCATAAGTATCTGGAAGTGAGATATCAGGCATCACGCCACGCAATTGTGTAGACGCACCATTGACGCGATAGTACTTTTGGATAGTCAACTTAACTTCTCCAAGCGGTTTTACTTCATCGTTGCCGCGTATCGCTCTATCGAGGTCGATAAAGTTCTGTACACTTCCTTTGCCAAATGATTGACTGCCTACGATGATAGCACGTCCATAATCCTGTAGAGCACCAGCAACAATCTCTGAAGCCGAAGCACTAAAACTGTTGATCAATACAATCAGTGGGCCATCATAATGGACACTACTATCTGTATCCTTGTGTATATAAGGTCTACGGTTCTTAGACTTAACTTGGACGATAGGTCCATCCTCTATGAACAAACCACTGATCTCTATAGCATCTATCAATGCACCACCAAGATTATCTCTAAGATCCAATATCAATCCGCTCATACCTTGTCCTTTGAGTGTATCTATGAAGGCAGCAACATCTTTAGCACTACTGTTCCCATCAGGGCCATCAAAACTGTTATAAAACATCGGTAGATCGATATATCCAAACTTGTCTGATGACTTTTCACTGTGTAACATAGCACCTCGTGCTCGAGCTATCTCTAAGTTAATCACATCTCTTTCTATAATAATATCGATCTGACTTTCATCCTTCTTTTGGACCGTAAGTGTGACTTTGGTACCCTTTGGGCCTCTGATCAATGACACGACATCATCGATACGCATCCCAGTGATATCCACTGCTTGTTCTCCATCTTGTGCTACCTTAAGTATGTAATCGTTTACTTCCAGCCGATCGTCTTTCCATACGGGACCTCCTGGCACAATGGTAACCACTTGTGTCAACTCTCCGACCGTCAACAATTGAGCGCCGATACCTTCAAGCTTGCCACCCATGCGCATATTAAAATCTTGCTTTCCCTTAGGACTAAAGTATGCCGAATGTGGATCATACTGCCTAGTGATCACATTGAGAAATTGCTCGAACCGATCTGATCGCCTCGTTTTCTCATAGTTTTCAAACCATCTGTCATAGGCATCCATCACTTCTTTGCGAGATTCTTCCTCCATCTCATCTTGAGACTTAGGTTCTTCATCATCAGTGGGAGGAGTGTTAATTCGATTTTCGAGTTCTTGAAGGGTATAGTATTTTAAGCGTTTCCGCCATCGCTCCTTGAGTTGTGGTTCTGAGATCGCATATGCTAGGTCTTCATAGTTCATATCAACCGATTCTTCTTGACTATAGTCAAATGGCATGGATAAAAACTCCTTGTAGTAAGCTTGCGATTGAAGTATTTTTTCATCTGTTAGTTGCACTACGGCATCAAAAAATGATAAATCTGACTGTTGCAGCATATCATCTAAATCCATTTTATGGATAGCCAACTGATCAATATCTTCTTTAATGAAGAATCTCTTTCTTCCATCCAATGCCTCTAAAAACTCATTGAAGACCTTAATAGAAAATTCATCATCCATATCAACCGGCTGAAGATGGGCTTGGCTCATGGCAAGCAACACAGACTCTAGTATAACTTGCTCTTTCTCAGGAGTATATGGATCTTCCTGTTTATTGAAAAAGGTAGATGCACCGGTTAAAACTGCTATGGCTATCAGGATTCTTATCATCATCTTACTTTTCATATGAACACCTCAATTGATACACTTAGGTCTGCGATATTGCTCACCATGTGATCGTGACATGAAGATAACGCCAAGGACGACGAATAGTTATAAGAGCTATGATTTTTATAGAGGTATGTAGGTAAAAACCATAGAATATGACTTTCACGGGTTTTAGAGTATCAAAACATTGCCTAAACCAAAAAGTAATGATAAATTTACATATTAATAATTTTCTTTATGTGTAATATGTTTTTTTACAGGCAGTTAGTATTTATATTGATACTTCAGCTTGGCATCGCCCATGCAGTAGCTGGACAGCAAGGCC